>JBEVJQ010000050.1:0-3434 GCA_040510055.1 Burkholderiaceae bacterium
GAAGCTGCACAATGCGCTTGCGCTGTTCAATCCGGCGCCGGTGACCTGATCCCTTCAACCGATCCACATGCCTGGGAGATCCTGAGATGGACCCACAAGAACTGAAGCGCGTCATGGGCTCCGGCCTGCTGTCTTTCCCGCTGACCGATTTCGACGCCAGTGGCGAATTCGACCCCGCTGGCTACGTCAAGCGCCTCGAGTGGCTGGCGCCCTACGGCGCCACGGCGCTGTTCGCTGCCGGCGGAACTGGCGAGTTCTTCTCGCTCGATGGCACCGAGTACCCCGGAATCATCAAGACGGCCGTCGACACCTGCCGCGGCGTCGTCCCGATCATCGCCGGAGCCGGTGGCCCGACGCGATTCGCGATCCAGTGCGCGCAGGCCGCCGAGAAGGCCGGCGCCCATGGCATCCTGTTGATGCCGCACTACCTGACCGAGGCCGGCCAGGAGGGGCTCGCCGCGCATGTCGAGGCCGTCTGCCGCAGTGTCAACTTCGGGGTCGTCGTCTACAACCGCGCCTTCAGCCGGTTCAAGCCCGATACGCTGGCGCGCCTGGCCGAGCGCAATGCGAACCTCGTCGGCTTCAAGGACGGCGTCGGCGACATCGAGGCGATGGTCGCCATCCACATGCGGATGGGCGAGCGCTTCACCTATCTCGGCGGGCTGCCGACGGCCGAGGTCTATGCCGCGGCCTACAAGGCGATGGGCACGCCGGTCTATTCGTCGGCGGTGTTCAACTTCATTCCGAAGACCGCGATGGATTTCTATCACGCCGTCGCAGCCGACGACCTGAAGACCCAGCACCGGCTGTTGAAGGAGTTCTTCATGCCGTACCTCGACCTGCGCAACCGGGTGCCAGGCTATGCCGTCAGCATCGTCAAGGCCGGCGCGACGATCGTCGGCCACGGCGCCGGGCCGGTGCGGCCGCCGCTCACGGACCTCGAGCCCGACGAGGTGGCGACGTTGAAGGGGCTGATCGAGCGGTTGGGGCCGCAGAACGCCTGAGGGTACGAACGGGTCGCAGGCGAGGGCGGTTCACCGACCCGGTGCAGCAGGCAGTGCGTTCAGGGCCGCGACTCGCCGGTGAATCCGGGACTAGACTAGATTCCCCGCGCCTACCCTCTGACGAAGGATCCATCCATGTCTGACGCCATTCCGGCCACGCTGATTCCCGGCGACGGCATCGGTCCCGAGATCGTCGATGCAACGTTGGCAGCGCTGGAAGCGCTCAAGGCGCCCTTCACCTGGGAGCGTCACATCGCCGGTCTGGAAGGCGTGAAAGCCGCCGGCGATCCGCTGCCGCAAGCCACCCTGGACAGCATTCGCCGAACCCGGCTGGCGCTCAAGGGACCGCTGGAAACGCCTTCGGGCGGCGGCTACCGCTCATCGAATGTCCGCCTGCGCGAGGAGTTCAAGCTCTACGCCAACCTGCGGCCGGCACGCACCATCGTTCCGGGTGGTCGCTTCGACAACATCGACCTGGTGGTGGTGCGAGAGAACCTCGAGGGGCTCTACATCGGCCATGAGTACTTCGTGCAGATCGGCGATGACCCGCATGCGGTGGCCATGGCAACCGGCATCAACACCCGCGCCGGAAGCCGCCAGTTGATCGAGTTTGCTTTCGAGCACGCCATCGCCAATGGCCGCAAGAAGGTCACGCTCGTGCACAAGGCCAACATCATGAAGGCGCTGACCGGCATCTTCCTGGAGACTGGCCTCGACCTTTACGAGCGCAAGTACAAAGGCCGATTTGCGCTCGATACGGTGATCATCGACGCCTGCGCGATGAAGCTCGTGCTCAACCCTTGGCAGTTCGACGTCCTGGTGACCACCAATCTGTTCGGCGACATCCTGTCCGATCTGGTCTCCGGTCTCGTGGGAGGCCTCGGCATGGCGCCCGGTGCAAACATCGGCGCCGACTCCGCGATCTTCGAAGCCGTCCACGGCTCGGCGCCCGACATCACGGGCAAGGGCATCGCGAACCCGACCGCACTGCTGCTCGCCGCGGCGATGATGCTCGATCACTGCAAGCTCGGCGAATCGGCTGGGCGGCTGCGCGAGGCCATCGACGCAACGCTCAACCTCGACAAGGTTCGCACCGGTGACCTCGGCGGTAATGCCAGCACGGCGGCCTTTACCAAGGCGCTCGTCAGTCGGATCGCCAACGGCTGACCCCGGCCGTCGGGCGATCGTCGTTTCCTCTGAAGGCAGCAACGATCCGGCGCGCACGATCGGCTACCGGCGGCGAGCTTCTGCGAGCACCGGCTCGACTCCTCGGGCCGTGACCGCGAACACGCCCGGCGGCAGCCCGTACTCCATCGCGGAGTCTTCTTGGCGAAGCGTGTCGATCTTCGCCTGCGCCTCGGCAATGGCCGACTTCAACTCGTGCGCTTGCACCGGCTATCGATGTCTGCCATGGATTCGCCCCTCATCGCCGGTATCGATTTCTCCAGTGCCCCGAGCCGCCGCAAGCCGATCGTGATCGCCCGGCTGCGGCGGCGGCCCGAACTCGAGCTCGAAGGCTTCGACCGGCTCGAGACGCTCGCCGCGTTCGACCAGTGGCTCGCCACGCATCTTGACTGGGTCGCCGGCTGCGACTTCCCGTTCGGCCTGCCACGGCCGTTCGTCGATTCGCAGGGCTGGAGAGGCAACTGGCTCGAGGTGACGGCGCGAATCGCCACCCTGTCCCGCGCCGAACTGGTCGACCGTTGCCGCGCGTGGTGCGCGGCACGGCCGGTCGGTGACCGGTTCGCTCATCGCCGGGCCGATCGACCGGCAGGCTCGAGTCCGTCGATGAAGTGGGTCAACCCACCGGTGGTCCTGATGCTGCACGCCGGTGCCCCGCGGCTGGCCGCGGCCGGCGTCGACGTTCCTGGCTTGCGCCCCGGCGACCTGCGGCGCGTTGCGCTCGAAGCCTACCCCGGTCTGTTCGCCCGCGAAGTGCTCGGCCGGCGGTCCTACAAGAGCGACGATCGTCGCCGCGACGACAGTGGCCGCCGGGCGGCGCGCGAGGTGCTGGTCGCGGCCATGGAACGGGGGTCGACCCGGCTCGGACTGCCGGTACGGATCGATGCCGCGACCCGACCGATGCTGGTGGCCGATCATTCGGCCGATGCGCTCGATGCCGTGATCTGCGCCATCCAGGCCGCGTGGGCGTGGGAACGCCGCGCTGCGAACTACGGCATTCCCACCGACATCGATCCGTGCGAAGGCTGGATCGTCACGGCGATCGAGAGCCCGATGGCCGTCGGGCCGCCCGGTGTGGCCATGGCCGTCGCCCCCTCCAGGGTGCCGATGGCCGGCGCGCCGTCCGGTTCCCCGATGGCCGTCGAGCCGTCCGGTTCCCCGATGGCCGTCGAGCCGTCCGGTTCCCCGATGGCCGTCGCGCCGTCCGGTTCCCCGAGGGCCGTCGAGCCGTCCGGCGGGCTGCTGCCG
>JBEVJQ010000051.1:0-2716 GCA_040510055.1 Burkholderiaceae bacterium
CGATCGGAAGGATCCGCATCGCCACCAGCCCGGCCAATACCAGCACGATCGACAGGACGGCGGCGAAGATCGGCCGCTCGATGAAGTATCGGGACATCGTCGTCGCTCAGTTCGCCTTGGCGTCCTTCGGCGCCGCACCCTGCTGGCCACCGCCCTTGCCGCCGCCCTGATCGCCGCCTGCTTGGCCGGCGCCTTTCCCGCCGCCGCCTGGAGCGCCGCCACCTGGAGCGCCGCCGACTTGAGCGCCGCCGCCTTTACCGCCGCCGCCTTGAGCGCCGCCGCCTTGACCGTCGCCGCCCTGCTGGCCATTGCCGGTCTTGGCGACCACGGCTGCCCCGGGCCGGATCTTGATCAGGTTGTCGACGACGACCTGGTCGCCGTCCTTCAGCCCATCGAGCACGACCCAGTCCCTGCCAACCCATTCGGCCGTCTGGATCGGACGCGGCGCGACCTTGCCGTCGTCGCCGATGATCCAGACCATCCGGCCCTGATCGGACTGGATCACCGCCTGCTGCGGGACCTTCCAGGCCTGGCGACCGCCGACGGTGATCTCGACGTCGACGAACTGTCCCGGCAGCACGTGCCGATCCGGGTTGGGGAAGGCAGCGCGCAAACCGAGCGTTCCCAGTTTCGGATCGATCGTCATCGACGAGAAGTTGATCTCGCCGTCGCCGAGCAACGGCTTGTCCTGTGAATCGACGATCCGCACCCGATCGACCTTGCCCGACTTCAGCTTCTGGTTCTGGACCTCGGACAGCGCAAACCGGACCCAGATCGGGTCGACCGTCGAGATCGTCGTCAACAGGCCTTCGGTGCCTGGCGATACCAAGCTGCCCTCTGACTTCAACGACCGGCCGCTAACCCCGTCGATCGGCGCCCTGACGGTGCTATATGACAGGTTCAACTCGGCATCGCGAACTCGCGACTGTGCCGCGGCCCGCGCCGCTTCGCTGGTCCGTCGCGTCGCCACGGCGGCATCGTATTCGCGCCGGCTGATGGCCTGGCGCGCGGCGAGCGGCTTCAGCCGCGTCTCCTCGCGCCGCGCATCGTCGAGGCGGGCCTGCTCCTGCGCCAGTTGCGCGCGCGCCTGAGCCAGCGCTATCTCGAGCGGCGCCCGGTCGATCTGGTACATCGGGGCGCCCGCCTTCACGGCTTCGCCCTCGTCGAACAGCTTGCGATCGATGTTGCCCTGGACGCGGACCCGGACCTCGACCTCGCGCGAACCCTCGGCCTGGCCCGGGACCTCGATCGTCAGCGGCACCGGTTGCCGTTCGACCTTGACGACCGTGACGGGCATCGGCGGCGGCGCCCCACCGCCTGGGCCGCCGGGCCCGCCGTGCCCGCCGCCGCCCTGCCCCTGCGGCTCGCCCTGGCAGCCGGACGCCGAGAGCAGCACGGCAAAGAGCGCGGCCATCGACCGGCCATGCAATGACATCGTCGCGGTACTGGCAGAAGCCGGGCGTACTACGTTTCGAGAGGGGCGGGCCGACGTCGACGACGTGCCGATGCTCCGCAAAGGATCGGGCCGGATATGAGACATGACGGTTTCCGTGACAGATCGCGCGCCGACGCCTTTGCTCCGCTCGATGGAGGCGAGCCGGAGATGACGTTCGATGGGCGCGATCCGATGTCGGCAACCATAGCACGGCATAAGGAACGGATACTGGTGATGCCAACAGGATGTCGCAGCAATGGCACCCCGTCGCCCGCCGCGATTGCGGACATTCGGTCACTCGTCATGTCGACCGGCCGCGTTGTTTGACCGCGGCACGCAACGCCGTTGATCGATGCTGGCGGCAGCCGGGCGCGCCATCGGTCGCCGTCATCGACACGGCGCGCGACGCCGGAGACGAGCGTGGAATCGAAGGCAAATCAAGACGATACCGAAAGCGATCGCGACCACGGAACGGCGCGACCGGCGATGGCCGTGGCCGCTAGACGCGCAACGTGGGTGACCGTCGGCGCATCGTCGGGTCGGCGCTAACTATTACGTCACTCTGACAGGCGAGCTGCCATGACCCTGACAGTCGTCGGGGGACCCCGAGGTCGCGCTGTTGTCGACAGGCATCACTGTGCCGGTCGCTCTCGACTCTGCCCGGTCTTCCCGTCCGCACCCATTGCTCACCGGCTCACCATCCGCCGCCGCTGGCCTTGACAAGCTGCACGCTCTGGAGCAACTGGCGATAGCGCAGTTCGACGAGTCCGCGCCGTGCCTGCAGCAGCACCGCCTGCGCGGTGATCAGGTTGAGGATGCTCACCGTCCCGGCGCGGTACTGGTTCGTCACCTGCTCGAGGGCATCGGCCGCTGCCCGCTCGGCCAGTAACTGGACGCGCTCTTCCTGTCCGAGCAACCGGAGGGCGACGAGCGCGTCCTCGACTTCCTGGAAGGCGGAGAGCACCGCCAGCCGATAGTTGGCCGACGCCTCGCCGTGGGCGGCCTGCACTTGCTGTTCGCGCGCGCGGCGTTCGCCGCCATCGAACAGGATCTGCGCCAGCGCCGGGCCCAGCGACCAGAAGTGGTTCGGCAGCGAGAACAGATCGGCGACGGTCGCGCCCTGCGTGCCGAGCGAACCCTGAAGGCGCAGCAGCGGGAACCAGGCCGAGCGCGCGATGCCGATCTGCGCGTTGGCTGCGGCGACGCGGTACTCGGCGGCAGAGATGTCGGGGCGCCGCTCGAGCAGGTCGGACGGCAGCCCGACGGGCATCAGGGGGACTG
>JBEVJQ010000052.1:0-7210 GCA_040510055.1 Burkholderiaceae bacterium
CCCGAGCCGATTTCCCAGATCAGATCGCCGCCGTGCTCGCGGTGGTAGCGTGAGATCGACCCCTCGCCGGTATCGTGGGCGAAGCCGCCGAGCTTCGCGCCCTTGTTCAACGCCAGGATCGCGTTGCCCGACAAGGCACCGAAGCTCATCGCCGAGATGTTGAAGATCGAGGCCGAGTATGGCAGCGCGCAGTCCGGGCTGCCGATGGTCACGCGAAAGTCGGCATCGGCCACGCTGGCGGGCGTGATCGAATGATTGATCCACTCGTAGCCGGTGGCGTAGACGTCGTGCTGGGTGCCGAATGGCCGCGTGTCGAGCTGCTGCTTGGCGCGCTGGTAGACCATCGCCCGCTGCAGCCGCGAAAACGGGGTCGAGTCGACGTCGGACTCGAACAGGTACTGACGCAACTCCGGTCGCACGTATTCGAACAGGAACCGGAAGTGTCCGAGCAGCGGATAGTTGCGCAGGATCGTATGCCGCGGCTGGGCCACGTCGAACAGACCGAGAGCGATGAGCAGCGCGCCGACCAGCAACCACCACGCCGACCACGCGCTGCGCCACCAGCCGGCTGTCCAGCCGACAGCCAGTGCGGCCGTGACCAGCGCCACGAGGGCCAAGGTCGAATAGCGCCAGTACGGATCGAAGCGCGACTTCTCGAGCGGGTTGTAGGCCATCAGCCCGCGCTGCCCGATCCGGGGCGGCCGGGCCGTCCGCGCGCGAGGGCGTCGAGCCGGGCGAACACGCCGGGGTCGAGCCAGTCGACCTCGCCGGCAACGCGAAAACGAAGGCGGCCACTGCGATCGACGACCCAACTCGTCGGCAGCGCCGTCACGCGCCAGTCGCGGCGTGCGAAATGGAAGGCATCGACCAGCACCGGGAAATCGAGATCCATCCGCGCGACGAAGTCCCGGATCCGCGGCAACGCCTCGCCGTAGTTGACGGCGAGCACCGAGACCCGGTCGGCCCCGATCCGCTGGCGCATTTGCTGCAGCGATGGCATCTCGAGCACGCAGGGCGTGCACCAGGTGGCCCAGAAGTTGATCACCACCACGCCGCCCTGGTGCGCTTCCAGGGTCTGGGAGACGCCGTCGAGGTCGGACAGCGCGAGCGGCGGCGGCCGCGACTGCTCGGCCGGCACGGCGACCAGGCGTCCCGTAACGACAACCTCTGCGCCGGCCGCCGTCGCGACCCCAGCGGCCAGCGGCCCGGCCGTGGCCAGCGGGCCGATCGCGGTCCGCAGCCCGCCATTCGCCAGCGCCCCGACTCTCGCCAGCGCCCCGACTCTTGCCAGCACTCCGGCCGTCGCCAGCACTCCGGCCGTCGCCAGCGGCCCGACCGTGGCCAGAAGACGCCGACGCCTGGCGAGTGGCCGAGGCGACCGCAACCTGGAACCCGAACGCAACACTACGCAGCCACCGCCCGTGCCGTGATCGTGTACCTGAAGTTGTCCGGGTCGAGTTCGTCGGAGCGCCCGTCCGGTGTCTCGGCCTGCGGATACATCAGGAACGGCAGCTTCGGGCCGAGCGCCCCGGGCAGCGCCACGTCATGGGCCATGTTGTAGGGCATCCAGTTCATTTCCCAGGCACCGAACAACGCCCGGCGCGCGTCCCTGACCTTGGCGTCAGCCAGGGTCAGTGTCCCCGGGGGCTCCTCGAGGATGACCTTGCGCACGTCGGCCGGATCGACCGGCACCCAGCCCCGGCCGGCAAGCCAGACCTCGGCCCGGCAATGCTGGGCACGGGTGACGATGGCAGTGCTCGCGCCAAGGCTGCGGTAGCCGAACCGCGACGGGGCGACGCGCAAGCCGTAGACATCGCGCGCCGGCAAACCCACGGCCCGGGCAAGGCCGACGTAGAGAGCGTTGAGGTCGGCGCACTTGCCGCCGAGATGGCCCGACTCGAGCATCGCGGTCACGTCGCCGAGCCCGCAACCTCGGGTCTTCGGATCGCGATGGGTCCGCTCGCAGATCCAGTCGTAGAGGGCCCGCGCCCTGGCCTCGTCGGTTCGCGCAGTGGCGACGATCCGGCGAGCCGTCTCGCGGACGATCCCGTCGGTGCGGATCAGCGCGGTCGGTGCGGTGTAGAACCGCGCCGTGGCCGGATCGAGCGCCGGGATGTTGGCATCGCGGCCCGGATCGACGGCGCGATCGCGGGTGGCGATGCGGCTGGTGACCGTCAGCACCGCCGGTTCGGTCCCGGCCGGCCACTGGGCGACGACCATCCGGGCATGATGGATCCCGTCGCTCGCCAGCTGAACTCGGGCGGCGTTGCCGCTCCATTCATCGCCGCGATTGCGAACCCAGGCCGGCTCGGCGACCGCCGGCAGCGGCACCCAGGCGCGAGCACCGCGCAACGGCGCGACGAGTTCGAGCCGCGTCGTGATCTCGTACTCGTGCCAGTCACCGGGCCGCGGGTCGAAGCCCGATCCGGACCCACCGGAACGATCGGTCGCGGTCGATGCCCCGGCAGCGGCCGCGAACGCGAGAGCCGATGGCAACGAAGCGGTGACGGCCGCGGCCGCGCCTGCGGTCAACAAGTGTCGGCGCTGCATCGACGCCCTCCTCTGACGGTCTGGAATAGGTTGTACCCGGTCAGGCCATGGCCCGGACAGGCGGCAGGCGATGGTCTTTCTCGCCCTCGCCTTCGCCCGTGCCTTCGCGTTCGGTCGCCGTGATGACGCCACCGCCGAGGCAAACCTCGCCATCGTAGATGACGGCCGACTGGCCCGGGGTCGCAGCCCATTGCGGTGTCTCGAACCGAGCGATGAAACCGCCGGCCGTGACCTCGATCCGCACCGGCGCGTCGGCCTGGCGATAGCGCGTCTTGCCGCCGAAGATCCGACCCGGAGCCGGCGCCTCTGCGATCCAGCTCGCATCCGCGCTCGACAGCACGGTCGACAGCAGTCGCGGATGATCGTGACCCTGGACCAGGAGCAGCCGGTTGGCCGCGAGGTCCTTGCCGGCGACGAACCACGGCTCGCCGCCGCTGCCGGCGGTCCCGCCGATGCCAAGACCCTTGCGCTGGCCCAGGGTGTAGAACGACAGGCCGACATGTTCGCCGACGACGTGCCCGTCGCCGTCGACCATCGGGCCAGGCCGGGTCGGGAGGTATCGCGAAAGGAACGCGCGAAACGGCCGCTCACCGATGAAGCAGATACCTGTCGAATCCTTCTTGGCCGCGTTCGGCAGGCCGATCCGGGTGGCGATCTCGCGGACTTCCGTCTTGCGCAGGTGTCCGACAGGGAAGACGGCCCGCGCCAGTTGCTCCTGGTTCAATCGATGGAGGAAGTAACTCTGGTCCTTGGTCCGGTCGCTGCCGCGAAGCAATCGCACCCGACCGTCCTCGGCCCGGTCGACGCGCGCGTAGTGGCCGGTCGCGATTCGCGTCGCGCCCAGTCGCATCGCATGGTCGAGGAACGCACGGAACTTGATCTCGGCATTGCAGAGCACGTCCGGGTTCGGCGTCCTGCCGGCCGAATACTCGCGCAGGAACTCGGCGAACACACGCTCGCGATATTGGGCGGCGAAGTTCACTGCCTCCAGTTCGATGCCGATGACGTCGGCGACGCTGGCCGCGTCGATCCAGTCGTCCCGGGCCGAGCAATAGCGGTCGTCGTCGTCCTCCCAGTTCTTCATGAACAGGCCGACGACGTCGTGGCCCTGCTGCTTGAGCAACCAGGCCGAAACGGCGGAGTCAACGCCGCCGGACAGGCCGACAACGATGCGTTCGGGTTCGATGTGAGGTGACTTCATCGGGATCCGCGGGACGGGCGCGGGCCGGCGTGATCGCGGTCCTGCCGTGATGCTACCGCCGCCCGAATTACCGAGGTTTCACGAGCCGCAACTGTTGTTAGACTCCCTGCAATCGGAAACCGACACGAACTAGAAGCCAACGGTGAGTCAACAATGAGAATCGGCGTCCCGAAGGAGCGCAGGACCGGCGAGACGCGAGTCGCCGCGACGCCGGAAACGGTCAAGAAACTGGTCGCCGGCGGGCACGAGCTCGTCATTGAAGCAGACGCCGGCCTGGCATCGAGTCAGCCCGACGACGCCTACAAGGCCGTCGGCGCCAGCATCGTCTCGGCGCGCGATGCCTTCACCGCGCAGATGGTGCTCAAGGTCCGGCCGCCGGGCGGCGACGAACTGGCGACGCTGCAGCCGGGTGCGGTCGTGATCGGCATGTTGAACCCGTTCGATCGCGAAGGACTCGAGCGGCTGGCGCAATCGGGCGTTACCGCGTTCGCGCTCGAGGCCGCGCCCCGCACCACCCGGGCGCAGAGCCTGGACGTCCTCTCGTCGCAGGCCAACATCGCCGGTTACAAGGCCGTGATCCTGGCGGCCAACCTCTATCAGCGCTTCTTCCCGATGCTGATGACGGCCGCTGGCACCGTCAAGGCGGCGCGCGTCGTGGTCCTCGGCGCGGGCGTCGCCGGCCTGCAGGCGATCGCCACGGCCAAGCGCCTGGGCGCCGTGATCGAGGCGTCCGACGTCCGGCCCGCGGTCCGCGAGCAGGTCGAGTCGCTGGGTGCCAAGTTCATCGACGTCCCGTACGAGACCGAGGAGGAACGAACCATCGCCGAAGGCGTCGGTGGTTATGCACGGCCAATGCCGGAATCGTGGATGAAGCGGCAGGGTCTGGCGGTGGCCGAACGAATCCGCCAGGCCGACATCGTGATCAGCACGGCCCTCATTCCCGGGCGCAAGGCTCCGATCCTCATCACAGAGGAGATGGTCCGATCGATGAAGCCGGGGTCGGTGATCGTCGACATGGCTGTCGAACAGGGCGGCAACTGTCCGCTGTCAGAAGCTGATGCCGTGACCACGAAGCACGGCGTCGTCATTGCCGGCGTGAGCAACCTGTCGGCGCTGGTGGCGGCCGACAGCTCGGCGCTCTATGCCCGCAACGTCATCGATTTCCTGAAGCTCGTGATCGACAAGGAAGGCAAGTTCTACGTCGATCTCGAGGATGACATCGTCAAGGCCTGCCTCGTCTGCCAGGACGGCAAGGTGCTGCGTACCTGATCGGCGGCGGCCGACTGCCCGTTCAGGCTCTCTACACTTCCTTCGCGACGAACCGTTCGGACCGCGACACCGGACGCGAGGCTGCAACCCGAGGAGCGCCATTGGACAACATCGACCACACCGTCATCAATCTGATCATCTTCGTGCTCGCGATCTACGTCGGCTACCACGTCGTCTGGAACGTGACACCGGCGCTGCACACGCCGTTGATGGCCGTCACCAATGCGATCTCGGCCATCATCATCGTCGGCGCGATGCTGGCCGCCGCACTGACCGAGACGCCGCTCGGCAAGGCCATGGGCGTGCTCGCCGTCGCGCTGGCCGCGGTCAACGTCTTCGGCGGCTTCCTGGTCACTCGCCGAATGCTCGAGATGTTCCGCAAGAAGGAACCGAAGAAGTCGTGAAGGTAAAGGCGTTCCTGATCCTGATGGTGGTCACGGTGGTGACCGTCGTGCTGGCGGCCAAGCTCGCCGAGCGCTGGTTCGCGCCCGGCTTCGAGCGCGGCATCGTGATCGGCGTGATCGCTGCGCTGGTGGTATTCCCGCTGACCCGCTGGTTCGAGCGCCTGGGGTGGGTCAAGGGCGCGTGGAGCCCGGGCGGCGCCGTTGGCAAGCAAGCTGCCTCGCCGCAGTGGTCCGAGCTGGATACGCCCGGGCCGACCGTTGACCCCAACACCGACACCAGGGCCGGGACGAGCACCGGCTCCACCACCGGGGCCGGGACAGGCACCGGCTCGACTGCCGGGGCCGGAACGGGCACCGGAACGAGCACCAGCACCGAGCCTGCGGCGCCCTCCGATCCCATCGACGGACCGGGGCGCTCCGGCCCCTCGGCCGTGACATCCGCGACGACGGCCGACGTCCGCGACAACCGTTCCCCGACCGGAGACGCCAGGTGAGTCTGAATCTCGTCGTTCTTCTCTACCTGATCGCCTCGATCTGCTTCATCCAGGCGCTGAAAGGACTCTCGCACCCTACGACCTCGCGACGCGGCAATACGTTCGGTATGGTCGGGATGGGAATCGCCGCAGTCACCACCGTCGCGCTGATCCTGAAGCTGCGCGTCGGTGCGGCTCCGGGGCTCACCTGGGTCGTCCTCGGCCTGCTGGTCGGGGGCGCGGCCGGCACGATCATGGCCAAGCGGGTCCAGATGACCAAGATGCCGGAACTGGTCGCCTTCATGCACTCGATGATCGGCCTCGCGGCCGTATTCATCGCGATCGCCGCCGTCGCCGAACCGTGGGCGTTCAACATCGTCGCCAGGGGCGAGCCGATCCCGCGCGGCAACCGGCTCGAGCTCTTCATCGGTACGTTCGTCGGCGCGATCACGTTCTCCGGGTCGGTGATCGCGTTCGGCAAGCTGTCCGGCAAGTACAAGTTCCGGCTGTTCAAGGGGGCGCCGGTGGTGTTCCCCGGCCAGCACATGCTGAACCTGGGGCTGGCAATCGCCATGCTCGGCTTCGGCATGTGGTTCTTCGCGACCCAGCAGTGGTTCCCGTTCTGGATGATGACCCTGATCGCCTTCGTGCTCGGCGTGCTGATCATCATTCCGATCGGCGGTGCCGACATGCCGGTCGTGGTCTCGATGTTGAACAGCTACTCGGGCTGGGCCGCGGCCGGGATCGGGTTCTCGCTCAACAACCCGATGCTGATCATCGCCGGTTCGCTGGTCGGCTCGTCGGGCGCGATCCTGTCGTACATCATGTGCAGGGCGATGAACCGGTCGTTCTTCAACGTCCTGCTCGGCGGTTTCGGCTCGGATACGTCGAGCGTCGCGGCTGCCGGCAGCAAGGAGCAGCGTCCGGTCAAGTCGGGCTCGGCCGACGATGCGGCATTCCTCCTCGCCAACGCCGAGTCGGTGGTGGTCGTTCCCGGCTATGGCCTGGCCGTGGCCCGCGCCCAGCATCCGTTGAAGGAGTTGACCGACAAGCTCGCCGAGAAGGGTGTGACGGTCAAGTATGCGATCCATCCCGTGGCCGGTCGGATGCCGGGGCACATGAACGTCCTGCTCGCCGAGGCCGAGGTCGAATACGAGCAGGTGTTCGAGATGGAGGACATCAACGGCGAGTTCGGCGACACCGACGTAGTGCTGGTGCTCGGCGCCAACGACGTCGTCAATCCGGCGGCCAAGGATCCGAAGTCGCCGATCGCCGGAATGCCGATCCTGGAGGCGCACAAGGCTCGTCAGGTG
>JBEVJQ010000053.1:0-10548 GCA_040510055.1 Burkholderiaceae bacterium
ATCATGCAACAGCAGAATTCTTCTCACCAGGCAGACGACCGCCCGTTCGGCACCGATGCCCGATCCGTCGACACCCCAGATCTCGGCCGCGATTCGCACCCGCCTTCGGCCGGTACGTTGACGACTCTCCTGCGCCGCGGCCTGTGGCCGACGGTCACTGGCATAGCCATCGCCGTGGCCGTGGCCGTGGCCGTCTTCGGGCTGCCCAGCCTGCGGGCGCAGGCGACGGCACCGGCGGCGGCCATGGCGCTGCCGGTTTCGGTCGCGACCGTCGAATCGCGCGAGGTCAACGCCTGGTCCGAGTTCTCCGGACGACTCGAGGCCGTCGAGCGCGTCGACATCCGCTCGCGCGTCGCCGGCGCCATCCAGGCGGTGCATTTCCGCGAAGGCGCGCTGGTCCGGCGTGGCGACCTGCTGCTCACGATCGACCCGGCGCCATACCGGGCCGCCGTCGAGCGCGCCGAAGCACAACTGGCCGCGGCCCGCGCACGGTTGGCATACGCGCGGATCGAGCAGCAACGGACGCGGCGGTTGCTCGACGAGCAGGCGATCGCGCGGCGCGAGTACGACGAGCGGGCCAACAACCAGCGCGAGGCCGAAGCCAATCTGCGGGCGGCGCAGGCCTCGCTGCAGACGGCGCGGCTCGACCTCGAGTACACCGAGGTCCGCGCGCCGGTCGCCGGCCGGATCGGCAAGCTCGAGATCACCATGGGCAACCTCATCGCCGCCGGACCCGGTGCACCGGTCCTGACGACGCTGGTCTCGGTCGACCCCATCTATGCCGCCTTCGACGCCAACGAGCACGTCGTCACCAGCGCGCTGGCCGGCCTGCGGGCGAGCGGTGACGGCAACCGCGCCGATCTCGACCGGATTCCGGTGCAGATGGCAACGGCTGCCGACCGCGACCAGCCGCATGCAGGCCGGCTGCAACTGATCGACAACCGTGTCGACGTCGCCAGCGGCACCGTGCGCGTCCGCGCCGAGTTCGACAACGCCGACGGCGCACTGATCCCCGGCCAGTTCGCCCGGATCCGGATGGGGCAACCACTGACCGAGCGCGTCGTGCTGATCACCGAGCGCGCCGTCGGCACCGACCAGGACAAGAAGTTCGTCCTCGTCGTCGACGGCGACAACAAGGTCTTCTGGCGCGAAGTGCGGCTGGGCGCGTCGGTCGACGGCCTGCGGGTGGTGACCGAAGGACTGGCCGCCGGGGAGCGGATCGTCGTCAACGGCGTGCAGCGGGTGAGACCGGGGTCCGTGGTCGCGCCGCAGACCGTGGCGATGGCCGCCCGCGCCGATTCGCCCGAGCGCTCGCCCAACTGAATGCCAACCGGATGACTGCGTCCTGCCTTCGCCGCACAGCGAGGCCGCTTGCGAAAGTGGAAACGCCGCCAGTCACGACACAGCAACTGGAAGAATTGCCATGAACCTGTCCAAGTTCTTCATCGACCGCCCGATCTTCGCCGGCGTGCTGTCGTTGCTGATGGTGATCGCCGGACTGATCGCGCTGCGCGCGCTGCCGGTCTCCGAGTACCCCGAAGTGGTGCCGCCGCAGATCGTGGTCCGCGCCAACTATCCCGGGGCCAACCCGGCGGTCATCGCCGAAACAGTGGCCACGCCGCTCGAGGAGCAGATCAACGGTGTCGAGGACATGCTCTACATGAGCAGCCAGGCGACCACCGACGGCCTGATGACGCTGACCGTCACGTTCAAGCTCGGGACCGATCCGGACAAGGCGCAGCAACTGGTGCAGAACCGCGTCGGCCAGGCCGAAGCGCGACTGCCGGAAGAAGTCCGGCGACTGGGAATCACGACCGTCAAGAGCACCCCGAGCCTGACCCTCGTCGTCCACCTGACGTCGCCGAACGGCCGCTACGACCTCACCTACCTGCGCAACTATGCGCTGTTGAACCTCAAGGACCGGCTGGCGCGGCTCGAAGGCGTGGGCGACGTCCAGATGTGGGGCTCGGGCGACTATTCGATGCGGATCTGGCTCGACCCGCAGAAGGTCGCGGCCCACGGGCTGGCCGCCGGCGACGTGGTCCGTGCGATCCGCGAGCAGAACGTCCAGGCCGCGGCCGGCGTGGTCGGCGCCTCGCCGGGCCTGCCCGGTGTCGACCTGCAACTGTCGATCAACGCCCAGGGCCGGCTGCAGAGCGAAGAGGCGTTCGGCGACATCATCGTCCATACCGGTGACAACGGCGCGATCACGCGGCTTCGTGACCTCGCGCGGATCGAGCTGGGCGCCTCGTCGTACGCGCTGCGCTCGACGCTCGACAACGAGGACGCGATCGGCATCGGCATCTTCGCTGCGCCCGGTTCGAATGCGATCGAGATCTCCAACAGCGCCCAGGCGCTGATGGCCGACCTGAAGCAGTTCATGCCGGACGACATGGAATATTCGATCGTCTACGACACCACCAAGTTCGTCCGGGCGTCGATCGAATCGGTGATCGAGACACTGCTCGAGGCGATCGCGCTCGTGGTGCTGGTCGTGATCCTGTTCCTGCAGACCTGGCGGGCCTCGATCATTCCGCTGCTGGCCGTCCCGGTGTCGGTGATCGGCACCTTCGCCGTGATGCAGGCGCTGGGCTTCTCGATCAACGCGCTGACCTTGTTCGGACTGGTGCTGGCAATCGGGATCGTGGTCGACGATGCCATCGTCGTGGTCGAGAACGTCGAGCGCAACATCGAAGCCGGCCTGTCGCCGCGCGAGGCCACCTATCGCGCGATGCGCGAGGTCTCCGGACCGATCGTCGCGATCGCGCTGGTGCTGGTCGCGGTGTTCGTCCCGCTGGCGTTCATCAGCGGGCTGACGGGCCAGTTCTATCGCCAGTTCGCCGTGACCATCACGATCTCGACGGTGATCTCGGCGATCAACTCGCTGACCCTGTCGCCGGCGCTGGCCGCGCTGCTGCTCAAGGGCCGCGACGCGCCGAAGGACTGGCTGATGCGGGCCATGGAGCGGGTCTTCGGCCGGCTGTTCGGCGCCTTCAACCGGGTGTTCCGCCGCGGCTCGACCGGCTACGGTGGCGGTGTCGCCGGCGTGCTGTCGCGCAAGACGCTGCTGATGGTGATGTACCTGGCACTGGTCGGGCTTACGTTCGGACTGTTCAAGTCGGTGCCGAGCGGCTTCGTCCCGGCGCAGGACAAGCAGTACCTGATCGGGTTCGCGCAGTTGCCCGACGGAGCCACCCTCGATCGCGCCGACGCGGTGATGCGCCGGATGTCGGACATCGAACTGGCGCAGCCGGGCGTCGCCAACGCCGTGGGCTTCCCCGGGCTGTCGATCAACGGCTTCACCAACAGTTCGAGCGCAGGCATCGTGTTCGCGACCCTGAAGGACTTCGACCAGCGGACCGATCCGGCGCAGTCGGCCGGGGCGATCGCCGGCGCGCTGAACCGCAAGTTCGCGCAGATCCAGGAGGCGTTCATCGCCATCTTCCCGCCACCGCCGATCGAGGGCATCGGGCAGACCGGGGGCTTCAAGCTGCAACTGCTCGACCGCGGCGGCGTCGGTTACGCCGGGCTCGCTGCCGCGCTCGAGGCGTTCATGGCCAAGGCCCGGCAGGCGCCGGAACTGCAGGGGCTGTTCTCGAGCTTCCAGATCAACGTCCCGCAGCTTTACGCCGACATCGACCGGGCGCGGGCGCGCCAGCTCAACGTGCCGATCACCGAGGTGTTCGACGCGATGCAGGTCTACCTCGGCAGCCTCTACGTCAACGACTTCAACCGCTTCGGTCGGACCTACAGCGTCCGCGTCCAGGCCGATGCCCAGTACCGGGCACGGGCCGAGGACGTGGGACTGCTGAAGGTGCGCTCGACGACCGGTGAAATGGTGCCGCTGTCGGCGCTGATGACGATCCGGCCGACGTTCGGCCCTGAGCGGGCGATGCGCTACAACGGCTACCTGGCGGCCGATGTCAGCGGCGATGCCGCGGCCGGGTACTCGTCGGGCCAGGCGCAGGATGCCGTCGAGCGGATCGCTGCCGAGACCTTGCCGCCCGGGGTCGGCTTCGAGTGGACCGACCTCACCTATCAGGAGATCCTCGCGGGCAACTCGGCCGTCTGGGTCTACCCGCTGGCGATCCTGCTGGTGTTCCTGGTGCTGGCGGCGCTGTACGAGAGCCTCACCCTGCCGCTGGCGATCATCCTGATCGTGCCGATGGGGCTGCTGGCGGCGATGACCGGCGTCTGGCTCTCGGGCGGCGACAACAACGTCTTCACCCAGATCGGATTGGTCGTGCTGGTCGGCCTGTCGGCCAAGAACGCGATCCTGATCGTCGAGTTCGCGCGCGAGCTCGAGTTCGCCGGCCGCAGCCCGCCGCAGGCCGCGATCGAGGCCAGCCGGCTGCGGTTGCGCCCGATCCTGATGACGTCGCTGGCATTCATCATGGGCGTGCTGCCGCTGGTACTGGCAACCGGTGCCGGCTCCGAGATGCGCCAGGCGATGGGCGTGGCGGTGTTCGCCGGGATGATCGGCGTGACCGCATTCGGCCTGTTCCTGACGCCGGTGTTCTACGTCGTGCTGCGACGGCTGACCGGCAACCAGCCGTTACGCCAGCACGGGGAGGCGGCGGCGATCGGCACGGCTGCCGCGCCAACCGTGGACCCACCGCTTCCTCGCCCGGCCGGCGAAGCGGCATGAGGTCGTCGACCAGTGATTCGCAACGACGCCCCGACCGGTGATTCGCAACGAGGTTCCCGACAGGAGATTCGCACCGGGTGGATCGGCCCAACGACATTTGGCCGGCCCCCGCAGGAGCAAGCCATGAGATCGCTAGTGTCCTTCGTCCAGAAAATCGTCAGATGGCCAGGCGCCCGTGGCCTTGTCGTCGCACAGCTTCCGACGCTGTTGCCCGCACCGTTGCCGGCCCTGCTGTTGGCACTGGTGCTGGCCTTGTCAGGCTGCGCGACGCCGGCCATCGAACCACCGCCGCAACCGACACCGCCGACGCAGTTCCGCTGGCCATTGCCGGACCTGATCCCCGGCATTGGTCGCTTCGCCGAGGCGGCACCGGCCGAGGCGCAACCGCGCGGCCAATGGTGGCGGGTGTTCCGCGACCCGGTGCTCGACGACCTGGTCGAGCGCAGCGGCCGCAGCAACAACGACCTGGCGCAGGCGGCCGCGCGGCTGGCGCAGGCGCAGGCGCTGGTGAGGACTGCCGACGCCGATCGCGCACCGCAGATCGGCATCGGTGCGGCGGCCGATCGCGCGGCCGGCGCCAACGTGCCGGGCGGTCCGGCGCCTCGGTCGCTGTTCCAGGGCGGCGCCAACCTGTCGTACGAACTCGATCTGTTCGGCCGCATCGCCCGCGCCGGAGACGCCGCGCGGCTCGATGCGCTGGCGCGCGAGGCCTTGCTCCAGAGCACGCGGCTGCTGGTCCAGGGCGAGGCTGCGCAGACCTACCTCGCGCTGCGCGCGCTCGACGACGAGCGGGCACTGGTGCGCGAAGCCGTCGATGCCTACCGCCATACGCTGGACCTGACGCGCCGGCGAGAACGGGCCGGCGACGTCGGCGAACTCGACGTCGTCAGGGTCAGCGCCGAGCTGGCGTCCAACGAGTCCGATGCCCTGGCGATCGATCGCCAGCGGGCGACCTTCGAGACCGCGCTCGCCGTCCTGGTTGGCGAAGCCGCCTCCGACTTCTCCCTGGCGCCGGCGTCGTGGTCGTCGACCCTGCCGCAGATCCCGGCCGGCGTCCCGGCGACGCTGCTGACGCGGCGGGCCGATGTCGCGGCCGCGCAGGCGCGCCTGATGGCGGCACAGGCGCGTGTCGGCATCGCCCAGACGGCCTGGTTCCCGTCGATCTCGCTGACCGCGGCCGGGGGCTTCGCCTCGCCTGAACTGGGTGACCTGTTCCAGTGGTCGGCGCGTGCCTGGGGGATCGGCGCGCTGCTGTCGTTGCCGCTGTTCGATGGCGGTCGTCGCGAAGCCTCATTGCAGGACGCGTCCGCGCGGCTCGACGAGGCGCTGGGCGCCTATCGTCAACAGACGCTGGTGGCGTTCAAGGACGTCGAGGATCAATTGTCGGCGCTGCAGTTGCTCCAGCAGCAGGCCGAGGCCCAGCAACGGGCGGTCGATGCAGCCCAGCGCGCGACGTTCCTGTCGGACTCGCGCTATCGCAACGGCATGGTCAGCCAGCTCGACCTGCTCGATGCCCGCCGCAGCGAGGTCAGGAACCGGCGCCTGGCAGTGCAGGTCCGGGCGGCGCGGGACCAGGCAACCGTCGGGCTGATACGGGCGCTGGGCGGGGGCTGGGGTGAGGTCGCCAAGGTCGCGGACGCGCGTTGAGTCCGATGCGGGCTCTTTGCCGCCCTTGACATTGCCAACGGTACAGTGCTCGCGCAGTGCAAGGCCAAGCATCGGCATCAGGGTCTCGGCAGCGCGTAGACTCTCGAGTCTGCAGACCCGCTGATCGGGCGAAATCTGGGTCCTTTTTTGGGGTTTGGGACCAAGGTCCAATAGCCCGCGACCTCGGCAGTGGGTAAGGTGCCCTTCAACCAGGAGACCAAGAATTCGGTCGAGCACAAACCCAGGGAGGGCTACGAGGGTGGGCCTCTGAGGGCGGGTGCGTTTTGGCTGCGCGTCGTAGGTGTAGCGTGGACCGCGTTGTCGCTGAACTGCACCGAGGCTCTTGCGCAGAACGAGGGTGCTGCGCCACGTGGCGACGTGCAAGCATCCGCGCCGCCTCAGAAGAAGCCATCTCCTTGGCTGTTCACGCCCGTGTTCACCAGCAATCCGAAGCTGGGCACGACAGTCGGTGCCACTGCGGGCTACCTGCACTTCTTCGACCGAGAATCACGTCCCTCCATTTTCGCGGTCACCGCGCAGTATTCGAACACCGGGTCCATCGTGGCCGGGGCGTTTGCCCGAACCTCCTTTGATGCAGACCACCAGCGGCTGAACGCCGCGGCAACCTACGGCAACATCAAGAACGATTACGACGACTACCTTGGAACCGGAGTGCCGCTGCGCAACGACGCCGGTTTGAAGTCATTCATCGGCCGGTACCTCTACCGGGTCCACGGCGACTTGTTCCTGGGCGCGCAGGCCATCTACCAAAACTTCGCGATCGCCGGCGACACTGCAACCGACGACATGATCCTCGACATCCTGGGAGTCGCTCCGTACAAGTCGGGCGGCCTTGGCATCGTGGGCTACTACGATTCGCGCGACAACGACTTCAAGCCCACCGAGGGATGGGTTGCAAGCCTCAACAACCTGGCTTACCGCGAAGCGCTCGGGGGATCTCAGAACTTCGACGTTTACCGTGCCGACTTTCGCCACTACGTTTCGTTTGGAACGGGCCACGTCTTCGCTTTCCGCCAACTCAATCACCTCACCCATGACGCTCCAACGCAAAACCTCTCGCCCGTCCAGCTGCGGGGCTACAAGGTCGGTCAGTACACCGGCAAGTTCATGTCGCAAGTCGAGGGCGAAGCGCGGCTGACGCTCGCTAGCAGGTGGACCGCCACACTGTTCGCGGGGGTGGGCTGCACTTACGGCAACGGCAAGTCTTGCTCAGACAGATCGAACCTCTTTCCGATGGCGGGTGCAGGGGTCCAATACGTTCTCAAGCCCGAAGTGGGCATCGTCCTCAACCTTGAGTACGCCCAGGGCAAGTCGGGGAACAACGGCGTCGTTCTCAGGACAGGCTACACCTTCTAGCGTGGCGGCCCTCCGTTCAGCTGCGAGTTCGGCCGCTGCCCCTTCTTTGGCTGGCTCCCCGCTTCCTGTTCACCCCGCAGCGAGCGCGCCACGCCCGCTTCCGGGCCACGCAGACATCACGTGGGTGCTCTGGCGCTGCGCCTCGAGTGCGGCCGCCACTTCGCCGCGCCCGCTGCGGATCGCGGCCTCGCGCGCCGTGAGCAGAAGGATCTGCCGCTGCGCATGGCTGCCACCCAGCACCTGGCCGATCGAAAGGAGCGGGACCAGCAGTTCGGCGCATCGCCCCGGCGCGTTGCTGACCAGTGCCGTCAGCGCCTGGCACAGCGGCACGACCACCGCCCCCCAGGCCGGGTAGGAGCCGCGCCCCTCGCTCGCTGTCCGCGCCTGTGACTCCATGGCCGACAACCCTTCGACATCACCCACGGCCGCAAACGCGAGCGCAGCGTGGGCATCGGTGAACGCGGCGAATCCCAGCGCCGCCGAGGTCTTCCAGTACGACGCGATGACGCGCCAACGGTCGCCGACATCGATCCCGAGCAGCTTCAGGCGCCATAGCAGCGCGGTGCTGTCGATGTAGTCGAGCACCAGGGACTCGGGCTTCGGCGCGATGCATTGGTCGTACAGGCGCAGGACCGCCGTGCGGTCGCCGACCGTCAGGTACATCAGTGCCGTGTGCCAGAAGTTGTGCACGGCCATCCCATTGTCCTGGCTCCAATCGGGCCGGGTCCGGTTCAGCCACTCGATCCCCTCCGCTGCCCGGCCCTGCATCTGGCAGACGTGCGCCACCGCATGGACCGCCCACGCGTCGCGAGGTTCGAGTTCGACGGCACGTCGACCCAGCTCTTCGGCGAGCGCGTACTGCCCGTTTTCCTCCAGGCCGAACGCCTTCATGCCGAGCAGGTAGCCGTACCCGGCGTCGCCCGTTCCCCAGGAGGGCCAGGCCCGGGCGATCCGGTCGTGCAGCATCATCGTCCGTCCGAGCGCGACATCACCCAGATGCGCCAACTGCAGCGCGAGCAGGTCGCGCGGATGGTCGAGCAGGTGCCGATCGAGGTCGCGGTGCCCCTTGTCCAGCTTGCCGTTGGCCCACGGCAGCAGCGCCGCATGAAGGGAACGCTCCCGTTCGGTCGCCTGGTGCCGGCTGGCCGCAGCAGCCGCAAGGCTCGCCTGCGCCATCGGCAGCACCTGGGCGTCGTAGACGCTGAGCAGCAGCGCTGCCTGCATCAGGTGTCCCGAGATGTAGTCGGGGTCGGCGTCGAGCGCCGGCTGCAGCGCCGCCAGCGGATCGAGACGAAAGCCGTTGAACATCTCGAGCACCTGGTCGTAGATGGCAACGGACTGCGCACTGTCGGTCGAATGGCGTTCGCCGCGTCGATCAAGGTGGATCATGGAAGGCTCCTTGGGGATTGAGGGACATCGTGGTGCGCTCGACCGCTCCGCTTGTCCGCGCGGGTGACGGCCGGGAAGGGCTGTCGCCCTGTCTCGAGCACGGGAGCGATGGTCGACGGGCAGCCGTTTCGACAGAAGAGCCGGAATCGCCCGGAAACGGTCCGTTCGTGCCATATTCGTGCCGCTGCGCCCTATCGACCCGTGCATGAGTCCGTCACCGAGCCGCGACACGCCAAAGCAGCGCCACATCAGTCTCGTCGCTCCACCCGAGGCGGCGATCTCGACGCTGACCGGCATCTTCGACGTGATGAACGCGGCCCGGCTCGTGGACGCGTCGGCGCCGGCGCCGTTCCAGGTCGAGATCGTCGGCGACTCGCCGGGGCCCCTGGGCCTCGCAAGCGGGATGCCGGTCCAGGTTCAGCGTGCGATCCACGACATCGAGTCGACCGACATCGTGATCGTCCCGTCGCTGTTCGTTCCGGCGCGAGGGTGGGAGAAGGGCCGCTATCCGGCCATTGTCCGTTGGGTTCAACGGATGTACGACCAGGGTGCCCTGCTCTGCTCGGCCTGCTCGGGAATCTTCCTGCTCGCAGAGACCGGTCTGTTCGACGGCAAGGACGCGACCGTGCACTTCGGTTACGCCCGCATGTTCGCGTCGACGTATCCGGCAATCCCGATTCACCCGGACCGCGTGCTCGTGATTTCGGGCCTGCGCGAGGAACTCGTCAGCTCAGGCGCCTCCACGACCTGGCACGACATGGCGCTCTACCTGGTCGCACGCTATGCCGGCGCCGGTACCGCACAGGAACTCGCCCGCCAGTTCGCGCTGCAATGGCACCAGGATGGACTGACGCCCTACATCATCTTCGAGGGTCGGAGCGACCACGGCGACGGCGAGATCCAGAGCGCGCAACAGTGGCTTGGCAAACATTTCTCGATCGCCAACCCGGTGGAGGAGATGATCAAGCGCTCGAAACTCGCCGAACGCACCTTCAAGCGCCGTTTCGTCACCGCCACGGGCCTCGCCCCGATTGCCTACGTCCAGCGGCTGCGGATCGAGGATGCCAAGCGCCGCCTCGAGCGCACCGAAGTGCCGGTCGACGAGATCAGCTGGCGCGTCGGCTACGAGGACCCGGCGTTCTTCAGGCGACTGTTCAAACGGACCACGGGCCTGGCGCCCAGCGCCTATCGAAAGCGCTTTCGGATCCCCGACTTCGCGCGTCTCCAGGGCTAAGCCAGCATCCGAAGTCAGCGCCGAGGTCAGCGCCGAAGCGCCGAGGTCAGCGCCGAGGTCAGCGTATGACAAGACACCGACCGAACCCTCGTCGCGGCCGTCACTCGGGTTCGGTGTTGCAGCCGATTCGCTTCAGCGAGGCGTCGACCCAGCGCGTATCGTGCGGTCCGGCGGCGATGTTGGCCATGGAGCGCGCCTCGGCGGTCCCCTTGTCCGCAGCTGCACGGCCGACGGCGTCGACGGCGTCATACGG
>JBEVJQ010000054.1:0-3522 GCA_040510055.1 Burkholderiaceae bacterium
CACGATCGCCACCACATAGTGCTTCCAGCGCAGCAGGCCTTCGTGACGCTGGAAGTACCAGGCCAGAGCCAGTGGCATCGCGATCTTCAGGATCTCCGACGGCTGGATCCGCGTCACCTTGATGTCGAGCCAGCGCCGCGCGCCTTTCGAGACGTCACCCACCAGGGCCACGGCGATCAGCAAGCCGACGCCGAGCAGATAGAGTGGGACAGCCGTTCGCATCATCGTCGTCGGTGTCACCAGCGCCGTGGCCCACATCACCGTCAACGCCAGGATCATGTTGCGGACGTGGTCCTGCAGCCGGCCCGGGAAGTCATGACCGGCCGAATACATCGTGACCGTGCTGATGAAGACGATCGTCAGCAGCGCCGCGAGCAACCATGGATCGAACACCAGGACGAAGCGGTGCGCGATCGACCGGACCAGAGAGCGATTCATCATCGGTTTCCTGCGTCGCCGCGCTTCGCGGACTCGGCCTCGTTCTGCGACGGTCCGGCCTTGGCCGGCGCAGGGTTCGCGCGTGCCGGGGCGGCCTTGGCTTGCGCAGGCCCGGTGTTCGATTGCGCCGGCCCGGTGTTGGCTTGCGCAGACCCGGCGTTCGCTTGCGCAGGCTCGGCCTTGACTTGCGCAGGCCCGGCCTTGGGCTGAGCGGTTCCGGTCCTGGCTGGCGCGACCGCGACGGTGCCCGGCGCGGTTCCGTCCGTCGACTGCGCCGAGTCCGTTTTCGACGGGCCGGCCTTGGTAGCGCTGCTGCCGTCGCGCCCTTTCCCGCCGCCATCCTTCGCTGGCTTGGCCGGCTGCCGGATGGCGTCGGTTGCGCGCGCGGCCGTCGACGCCACTGTCATCCCGGTCGTCGAGGCGGCGCCGGGTGCCGGCGCGCCGACGGACGCGGCATCCATCGGCCCGGCCTCCTCGGGTTCTGTCGACTCGGGCACATCGCGCATCTCCAGCGCTTCCTCGGGGAGCGGCTTGTATGGCTCTTGCTCGTCCTTCGGCAGTTTGCCGAGCAGGTGATAGTCGAACACCATCCGCGCGATCGGGGCCGCGGCCTGGGCGCCGAAACCGCCGTTCTCGACGATTAGCGCGAGGGCGAGCTTCGGCTTGTCGACCGGGGCGAACGCGACGAACAACGAGTGATCGCGGAAGCGCTCGGCGATCTTGCTCGCGTCGTACTTCTCGTTCTGCTTGATGCCGATGACCTGGGCCGTGCCGGTCTTGCCGCCCGAGACGTACTCGGCGCCCTTGAAGGCGATCCGACCCGTGCCCTGGGTGTTGACGCCTATCATCGCCGCCTTGACCAGCGCCAGCGATTCGGAGCTGAGCTCGATCTTGCGTTCGATCCGCGGTGCGCTCAGTGTCTTCTCGCGGGTGATCGGATCCTCGATCGAGCGCACCAGGTGCGGCCGGACCACCGTGCCGTCGCGGGCCAGCGTGGCCATCGCATGGGCCAACTGCAGGATCGTGAAGTTGTTGTAGCCCTGGCCGATGCCGATCGACGGCGTCTCGCCCGGGAACCACGGCTGCTTGAAGCGCCTCTTCTTCCACGCCGTCGACGGCAGTACACCGGTGGCCTCGTCACGGAGGTCGATCCCGGTCAGCTGCCCGAAGCCCCACGGCTTCATGAAGTCGTGGATCGCATCGACACCCATCTCGTAGGCGGCGCTGTAGTAGTAGGTATCGGATGAGACGACCACCGACTTGAACAGGTCGACTCGGCCGTGGCCCCCGGGCTTGGAGTCGCGGAAGCGGTGGTTGCCGAGCTGGAAGAATCCCGGATCGGCGATGGCCTCGTTCGGTCGCCGGATGCCGGTCTTCATCACGGCCAGGGCCATGAACGGCTTGTAGGTCGACCCCGGCGGGTAGGCGCCGCGCAACGGGCGGTTCAGCAGCGGCCGGTCGGGATCGCCGTTGAGCGCCTGCCAGGTCGGGGCGTCGATGCCGTCGACGAACAGGTTCGGATCGAAGGTCGGCATCGAGACGAAGGCGACGATTTCGCCGGTCGCCGGCTCGATCGCGACCAGCGCGCCCTTGCGGCCGCCGTACCACTTCTCGATCAGCTTCTGCAGCCGCGCGTCGATGGTCAGCGCCAGGTTGTGCCCGCTGCGCGCGCCGCTCCGCGACAGCGAGCGGATCGCCTTGCCGCCGGCCGAGACTTCCATCTCCTCGAGGCCGGGCTCGCCGTGAAGATCACGCTCGTAGCTGAGCTCGATGCCGAGCTTGCCCATGTGCGTCGATCCGGCGTACTCGCTGGCGAGGTTGTCCTCGCCCAGCCGCTCCTGTTCCTCGGGCGAGATCCGGCCGATGTGACCGATCACGTGCGCGGCCGACTCGCCCAGCGGATAGTGGCGGTAGGGCCGGGCCTTGACCTCGACCCCTTCGAAGCGGAACTGCACCGCTGCGATCCGCGCGACTTCCTCGTCGGACAGCCGGGTCTTCAGCGGGACCGTGTCGGTGAATTTCTTGTCGCCGAGCAACCGCCGGAACCGGCGCTTGTCCTGGGCCGTGATCTCGACGACCTGGCCCAGCCGCTCGATCGTCTGGTCGAGATCGGCAATCCGAGCCGGGGCGACCTCGAGGGCATACGAGAACACGTTCTCGGCCATCAGGATGCCGTTGCGATCGACGATCTGGCCGCGCTGCGGCGGAACCGGCAGCACGGTGATCCGGTTGTCCTCGGCCTGCGCGTGGAACGACTGGTAGCGATGGACCTGGAGGAAATAGAAGCGGGCGAACAGGATGCCGAAGCAGATCAGCACCAGGCCCAATGCCACGCCGAGCCTGATCCGCAGCCGGTGCAGTTCCAGGTCGAGGTTGCGGACCTCCATCACCGCGGGTCCGCCGCGACCGCGACCCGCGCGACCCGCGCGACCGGAGCGGCCGGCGCGGCCGGGGTTCCCGTCGCCGGTCGATGACCGCTCGCGGGTCATAGCGGTCGGTTCTCGTCGCGCTCGGCAGCGCGCCGCTGCGGCGCGAGCAGTAGCAGGTCGGCCACCGGCCACAACAGCGCCGTGCTCACCCATTGCAGGAAGAGGGTGACTCCCGGCAGCGGTGCGCCGGTCGCGAGTCGGACCACGACGACCAATGCCTGGGCGCCGACGAACAGCGGCAGCACGTGCAGGACCTGGCCGCCGATCGAGAACCACGGCACGCGCTTGTGCATCGACCACGCGCCGTAGGCCAGCAGGCTGTAGAGCAGGGCTCGTTCACCGAGCAGGGACGAATTGTGGACGTCGAGGATCAGACCGAGGACGAAGCCGATCCCGATGCCGACGCGGCGCGGCTGATGGACGTTCCAGAACACGACCACGAGGGCGACGAAGTCGGGAATGCCCGCCAACGGTCCCCAGGGCAACAGGTTCAGCATCGTTGCCAGGACGAACGACAGCGCGATGAAGGCGCGGTTGACCGGCAACAGCAGATAGTCGTTGCGCGACGAGATGACAGTGCGGCGGCTCATCGTCGGGCACCTCGCTTCTTCGCCGGCTCGCCGCCGTCCGGTGGCGGCGGCGGCGGCGGGACGCT
>JBEVJQ010000055.1:0-4127 GCA_040510055.1 Burkholderiaceae bacterium
CGTGCCGGATGGCGAGCGACGCAAGCCCGGCGCTATAGACGTCTTCACAGCCATCGTGGCGAGGCCCAGCGTCGCGTGACCGTTCCCGCCCAGGCATCAGCGATCGTCGGGCGACACATGGTCTTTCGTCTTATCCCGCCCTAGGCTGCGCGGATGGACAAGGTTCTTCGGCGCGCGCGCACTTCCGTGATCCTGTCGGCCCTGCTGGCGACCGCGCCGAGCCCGCCGCCGGGCGAGGCGACGCGCTGGCAGGCGCAGGCCGCGCGCGTCACGATCACGCGCGACGATTGGGGCATCCCCCATATCCGCGGACGGACGGATGCCGACGCGGTGTTCGGCCTGATCTACGCGCAGGCCGAGGACGACTTCCCCCGCATCGAGGCCAATTATCTGACCGCACTCGGTCGCACCGCCGAAGCGGCGGGCGAAGACGCGATCTGGGCCGATCTGCGCCAGCGACTGTTCGTCGATCCGGCCGCGCTTCGCCGCGACTATGCCGCCAGCCCCGCCTGGCTGCGCACGCTGATGCAGGCCTGGGCCGACGGGCTGAACTTCTATCTGGCGACCCATCCCCGGACGCGCCCCAGGGTCCTGACCCGCTTCGAACCGTGGATGGCGCTCAGCTTTACCGAGGGCAGCATCGGCGGCGATATCGAGCGGATCACGCTCAGCGACCTGAAGACCTTCTACGGCACGCCCACCCCGCCGACGCCCGAGGAATTGGGTGCGGTGCCGCGCGAGCCGTCGGGATCGAACGGTATCGCCATCGCCCCGCGGCTGACGGCGAACGGCAAAGCGCTGCTGCTCGTCAACCCGCATACGAGCTTCTATTTCCGGTCCGAGGCGCAGATGACCAGCGCCGAGGGCCTGAACGCCTACGGTGCCAGCACCTGGGGCCAGTTCTTCGTCTATCAGGGCTTCAATGCCAAGGCGGGGTGGATGCACACGTCGTCGACCGTCGACGCCATCGACGAATTCGCCGAGCGGATCGAGCGGCGCGGCGCCGGCTACGCCTATCGCTACGGCAGCGAGCGGCGCCCGGTGGCGACCCGCACCGTCGCGTTGCGCTACCGCAAGGCCGACGGCACGATGGCGGAGCGGCGCTTCACGACCTATCGCACGCATCACGGTCCGATCGTCGCGAGGAAGGCGGGGCGCTGGATCGCGACCGCGCTGATGTGGAAACCCGTCCCCGCACTCGAACAAAGCTATCTGCGCACCAAGGCGACCGATCTCGCAAGCTATACGGCGGTCGCCGAACGCAAGGCGAACGCGTCCAACGACACGCTGTTCGCCGACGACAAGGGCGAGATCGCCTTCCTGATGCCGCAGTTCATGCCGGTGCGCAGCGACCGGTTCGACTATACCCGCCCGGTCGACGGCAACGATCCCGCAACCGACTGGCACGGGCTGCACAGCCTCGCCAGCCTGCCGAGCGTGGTCGCCCCGCGGATCGGATGGGTGCACAATACCAACGACTGGCCGTGGAGCGCGGCAGGTCCCGACAGCCCCAAGGCGACGGATTATCCCCGCTATATGGATCAGGTCGGCGGCAATGCACGCGGCGTGCACGCCGATCTGCTGCTGACCGGCAAGACCGGCTGGACGGCCGAGCGGCTGCGCGCCGCCGCGTTCGATCCCTATCTGCCCGCCTTCGCGCAGCTGCTGCCCGGGCTCGTCGCGGCGTGGGACGCCTTGCCCGCACGCGATCCGCGCCGTGAGGCGCTCGCCGCCCCGATCGCCGTGCTGAAAGGCTGGGATCGGCGCTGGAGCCAGGAGTCGGCCGCAACGAGTCTCGCGGTGTTCTGGGGCGACCAGCTGTGGCACGCGGTCGGCGGCTTCGCGCAGGCCGAACGGCTGAACGTCCCCGACTATATCGCCACCCGCGTCGGTGCTGACGCCAAGCTCGCGGCGCTGTCGGATGCGGTCGACCGGCTGACCCGCGACTTCGGCGGCTGGCGCATACCGTGGGGACGGATCAATCGATTCCAGCGGCTCGACGATGCGATCGCGCCGCACTTCGACGACGCGGCGCCCTCCATCCCCGTGCCCTTCACCTCGGCCCAATGGGGCAGTCTGGCCTCGTTCGGGGCGAAGCGCTGGCCGGGTACGAAGCGCTATTACGGCACCAGCGGCAACAGCTTCGTCGCCGTCGTCGAATTCGGTCCGCGGGTGAAGGCGATGGCGGTAATGGCCGGCGGCCAGAGCGGCGACGCCAGCTCGCGTCACTTCGCCGATCAGGCCACGCGTTACGCCCAAGGCACGCTCCGTCCGGTCTATTTCTATCCCGACGAACTGAACGGGCATATCGAACGTCGCTATCGACCGGGCGACTAGCACGGCGATGCCGGCACCGCGGATCGGGAGTGCGGCAGGGCGCGACGTCGCGCCGCCTTCTGACGTCGTCCCGTCGATTGCAGGCATTGAGGGATATTCCCCGGACGATGGCGATCCGCTATGGGAGGATCGTCGGAAAAGGCAGGCTTGGTGTGGTCAGCCCAAGCCCTTCCGGTAACGGAAGCTCTGGTCTTTGGCCTCGGCCGGGACCCCCACGACGAACAGCGGACGCCGGTTAGCGGCGCCCGGCCGTTCGTCCGTGAGGGTGCCTGAATGGGGAACGCTCCGGTCGAACATCGACTGGAGGAGCCACAACCATGTTACCCGATCATTCCACCTACGACGTCATCATCGCCGGCGCGGGACCCGTGGGCCTGTTCCTGGCGTGCGAGCTCGGGCTCGCCGGCTGCCGCGTCCTCGTGCTCGAGCGCGCCGCCACGCCAGTATCGCCGCTGAAGACGCTGCCGTTCGGCCTTCGCGGGCTGAACCTGCCGACGCTGGCGAGCCTGTCGCGCCGCGAACTGCTCGAGCCGCTCGAAGCGCTCACGATGGCGCAGACCGTGGCCGTCACAGCGCCATGGACGGCCGGCAAGAGGCGTCCCGCCGGGCATTTCGCCGGCCTGCAATTCTTCCGCGACCTGGTGGACGACGAACAATGGCCAGCGCAGGCACGCGGCGGCAACGAGACGCTCGCCGTCACGATGGCGGATATCGAGCACGTCCTCGCGACCCGGGCGGACGCGCTCGGCGTCACGATCCGCTACGGCTGCGCTATCGACGACGTGCTGGCGCTCGCGGACTGCGTCGAGGTGCGTGCCGGAGGCGTTTCGCTTCGTGCCCGCTGGCTGGTTGGCTGCGATGGCGGACGCAGCACGGTGCGCAAGGCCGCCGGGATCGGCTTCGCCGGTACCGAGCCGGAGTTCACCGGCTATTCGATGGCGCTACGCCTCGACGAACCCAATCCGCTCCGCCCCGGCCGCCAGCATAGCGCGACGGGCATGTATACCTATGCGCCGCCCGGCGTCGTCACGATGATCGACTTCGATGGCGGAGCGAACCACCGCACCACGCCGCTCACCCGCGACCACGTACAGGCCGTCTTGCGGCACGTCTCGGGAACGGACGTCGCCGTGAATGCGGTGGAGCTGGCCACGACATGGACCGACCGCGCCTTTCTGGCGGCCGGCTATCGTCGGGCGCGCGTGCTGCTGGCCGGCGACGCCGCCCACGTACATGCCCCATTGGGCGGACAGGGCCTCAATCTGGGTATAGGTGACGCGACGAACCTGGGGTGGAAACTGGCCGCGGTCGCGAACGGCCGGGCACCATCATCGCTGCTCGACAGCTACGAGCAGGAACGGCGACCGATCGCCGAACAGGTGCTCGACTGGTCGCGGGCACAGGTCGCGCTGCTCAGGCCGGATGCGGGCGCAGCGGCGCTGCGCGCGATCGTTCGGGACCTGATGGAGACCCGTGACGGTGCGACGTATTTCGCCCACCGTATCTGGGGCGTCGGCCAGATCGATCGCCCGGACGCGCCTGCCGGCGTCGCCGGGGAGCCAATCGAACGCCGCGGCATTGATCCCGGGAACGGAGATCGATGATGATCGTGCTCGCTATCATTCTCGCCGCGTCGAGCCAGCTCGATCGCTGCCTCGATTCCGGGGCCGACGCCAGCCACGGCCCCGGCTATCGAATGCGGGGACGACGGGCGGCGTCGGGAAGAGCATAGTTTGCGAACGAGCCGAGTCGACGGCCGTCGTTGCGATGGAGAGGACCTCAACCATGCC
>JBEVJQ010000056.1:0-2699 GCA_040510055.1 Burkholderiaceae bacterium
CGTTGACGAACGGCTTTGCGCCCACGACGACGCTTGGCTGCGGCTCCTGGGGCGGCAACTCCATCTCGGAGAACCTCGACTACAAGCATTTGATGAACGTCTCGCGAATCGGCAAGGTGATCTCCGGGAAACCCGTTCCCACCGATGCCGAGATATGGGCTTGACCGGTCGGAGAAAGCCGGTAGAGGTGCCGGCGCCGTACTGACGTCGCCTTCATCCGGCGTCGCCGTGGCCGCTCGGCGGCCTGCCAACTCAGTCCACGTAGCCGGGCCTCATCCACGAGCCGCTGAAGGGAGTCGGCGCGGATCGACCACGATCGCCGGTCGCGACTTCATTCGACCTTGACGTTCCCAGCCTTGACGACCTCGGCCCAGCGCGGGATCTCGCGCGCGATCAGTTCGCCGAAGGCCTTCGGCGTGGTCGGCGTGCCGATCGCGCCTTCGCCCTGGAACTGCTCGATGACCTCGGGGAGCTGCAACGTCTTGTTGATCTCGGCGTTGAGCCGCGAGACCACGTCGACAGCCGTGCCGGCCGGTGCGACGACGCCATACCACTGATCGGCGTCGAAGTCCGGATAGCCGCCCTCCGCCACTGTCGGCACCTGCGGTAAAGTCGGCAGGCGCTGCGGGCTCGACACCGCCAGCGCGCGAAGCTTTCCGTCGCGCACGTACTGCAGCACGGCCGGTGCGCCGGTGAATGTGGCATCGACCTGTCCGCCGAGCACGTCGGTCACGGAAGGGGCCGTCCCCCGGTAAGGGACGTGCTGCATCGGGAAGTCCGCCTTGAGCTTCAGGTACTCGAAGGCGATGTGGGCCGCGCTGCCATTGCCGCCCGACGAGTAGTTCATCCGCCCGGGTTGCGCCTTGGCCGCGGCCACCAGCTCGGCCAGCGTCTTGACCACGGAGCCGGCATTGACCACGAGGATGTTCGGAACGCGGGCAACCCAGGCAACCGGCGCGAAGCTCTTCAAGGGGTCGTACGGCAGCTTCGGATAGAGCGCCGGATTGACGGCGAGCGTGCCGATGTGTCCCATCAGCAGCGTGTTGCCGTCGGGCTTGGCGCGCGCGGCCTCGGCGGCACCGATCGAGCCGCCGGCACCGGGCTTGTTGTCGACGACAACGGTCTGGCCGATCGCCGGCCCGAGCTTGGCACCGATGGCGCGAGCCAGGATATCGGTCGACCCGCCGGGCGGGAACGGGACGATCAGCCGCAACGGCCGGCTCGACTGCGCCCGGGCCGCCGTTGCGACGCCGGCAGCAACGGCGGCCACGGCTCCTATCGCGGTCACAGCACCAAAGACCAGCGTTCGGCGCGAGGGGGAAGCATCGTTCGGGTTCATCGGCGTCATTCTCGGCATGCGCTACTCGGGCTTGATGTTCGCTTCGGCGATCACTTTCGCATACCGCCGCTGCTCGCCTTGCAGCATCTCGGCGAACCGCGCCGTCGTGGCCGGCGTGACCTCGCCGCCAGCAGCCGTCAGCCGCTCGCGCATCGCCGGTGCCGCCAGAGCCCCCTGCACCGATTCGTGCAGGCGCGTGACAATCGGCGCCGGCAGCCCGGCCGGACCCACGATGCCGTACCAGACCGACGCCTCGAACCCCGGAAACCCGGACTCGGCGACTGTCGGGGCATCCGGAAAGATGGCCGCGCGCGCCGCGCTCATCACCGCCAGCACCCGCAGCTTGCCGGCCTTGACGTGCGGCAGTACCTCGAGGGCGTTGACCGCGACCGCCTGGATCTGCCCGCCGAGCACGTCGGTGATTGCCGGCGCCCCGCCCTTGTACGGCACGTGCGTGAGCCGGATCCCGGCTTCGCTCTCGAACAGCGCGACCGCAAGGTGCGGCGTCGATCCATTGCCGGGCGATCCGTAGGTGATCGAATCGGGCTTGGCTTTCGACGACTGGATCACGGCCTTGATCGAATCGACCGGTGAATCGGTACGGGTAGCGAGCACCACCGGTACCCGCCCGACCAGTGCCACGGGCGTGATCCGCTCGAGCGTATACGGCGGCGGCTGGTACAGCGACACGTTGGCCGCCAGCGCATTGGCCGCCAGCATCAGCGTGTAGCCGTCGGGCGGACTGTCGATCAGCAGCTTGTTGGCGATGTTGGTGCCGGCGCCCGGCTTGTTCTCCACCACGATCGGCTGGCCCAGCCCGGTGCGCAACTGCTCGCCAAGGGCCCGGGCAATGATGTCGACGGCGCCGCCCGGGCTGTAGCCGACGATGACCCGGATGGGGCGGGACGGGAACGCCTGGGCGCGCACGGCCGCTGCGGCCGGGAGGGCCAGCAGCGCGGCCAACGTCTGGCGTCGTCTACGATCGGTCATCATCAGTGGTCTCCGGAAGTGGCGGAATGGAGGCGATCGGCAGCGCAGCCGATCGTCGAAGTGCGCGAGGGAAACTTGACCGGAGCATGGTTCGCTCCCCTCGAGGATCGAAGCATCGCTATCCAGACGCGCGCCCCGAGACGCGATCGGTACCGGTGGTGCCGGTCGGATCGGTATGGGTTGCGGGGGGGCCGGCGCCGGAGTACGGCGCCGATCGCTGCTCGGGCGTAGAGGCGTCAGGCGGCTGACCGCTGCTCGGGCGCACGGCGCCAGGCGACGACCGCTGTCGCGGCGCCCGGTGTCAGTTCACGATCGCGGCCTCGGTGCTGCTGTCAGGCGCCGCCTCGGGATCATCGACGATCGCTGCCTC
>JBEVJQ010000057.1:0-15040 GCA_040510055.1 Burkholderiaceae bacterium
CACCAGCTCACGATGACGGTCCTGATGACGCCGGACACGGCGAACTTCTCCGGTAACGTCCATGGCGGCACGATTCTCAAGCTGCTGGACCAGGTCGCCTACGCCTGTGCCAGCCGCTATGCCGGACGCTACGTGGTGACGCTGTCGGTCGACCAGGTGATGTTCCGGCAACCGATTCATGTCGGGGAACTCGTGACCTTCTTCGCCTCGGTGAACTACACCGGTACGTCGTCGATGGAAATCGGCATCAAGGTGGTCGCCGAGGACATCCGCACCCAGGCAGTGCGCCACGTCAACAGCTGCTTCCTGACGATGATTGCCGTCGACGATGACAGCAAGCCGGTCGCCGTTCCGCCGTTGCGGCCATTCTCGCCCGACGAGCGACGGCGGCACGCGGCCGCGCTTGCGCGCAGGGACCTGCGGCGCGAGCTGGACCAGCGCTCACGGGCGGTCCGGGGGGCAGAACCGCAGCAGTGACGCCGCTCCATCGGTCGCGGTCGACTCCGGCCGGGCAAGGCGCGTCATCAAGACCCCGCAGCCGTCGAACTTTCATCCTCGCGCCCGAATTCCTGCGTTCAGCGCCGCGCTCGTGACGAATGGCGCTCGTCGAGCCTGCGCAGCAGGGCTTCGAACGCCTGCAGCGCCGCGCGGTGCCCGATGTCGCTATCGTTGAAGCCGGCCAGCATCGACAGCTCCATCCCGATCCAGAAGTGGCAGATCCAGGCACCGGCGACCTCGGGCGTGATCACGTCATGCAGTTCGTAAGTGGCGATCGCCTCCGCACACGCTCCGCGGATGACGTCGTACCAGGCCCCCATCCGCGGCTTGAACGCGGCCCGCAGCTCCGGGTTCGACAGGCTCGCCGCGTAGAGCTCGATCAGGACGCGGACGAATCCGGAACCGAGATCGACGTCGTAGAAGCGAACCGCTTGTCGCCACTTGTCCGCGAAAGCGCCGGGCTTCTCGTACATCCGCTTCTGACGGTCCAACAACCGGGCGTTCAGGTCGTCGAGGACAGCGATCACCAGTTCGTCCTTCGAACCGAAGTGGTAGCTGATCAGCGCGTGGTTGATCCCGGCGTCGCGGCCGATCTCGCGCAGGCTCAGGCTGGCGTAACCCTCACGGGCCAGTCGTTGAAACGTGGCATCGAGCAACCGGCGACGGGTGTTCTCGGTCCGGTTGTCGCTGCGCGGGTTCGAGCTGTCTGGTGCGGCGGGTTGCGGCTCTGTTGGCATGGATTACCCAATTGGATCAATTGGTCGAGTGGATAATTATAGCGGCACCAATCATCTGGCTGCGGGGGCGGCCGGATCCATTTTCAGCGGCACCGACGCCGCCAACACCTGGTAACCGGTTCCAGAACGCTGGCACAACCGACTGTTGACAGTGACCCGTAGGGACCACTAGTATTAAACGAGTGTTCAATATGACAGGTGGAGAATGACTGCCCCCACCGCTGGTCCGACGGACCGCCCAGCCGCTGACGACGGCGCCGCGGGGCTCCCGGCCTCGTTTCGCGACGTCGTCGGACCGCTGCCCGAAGGCGGCCGACTGCCGCCTGGTGCCCAGTCGCCGTTCGGCAGCCGCCAACCCGATGCCGAAGGTTTCGTCGAGCGCGACGGCGTACGGACCTGGTACGGCCGGTTCGGCAGCCGCGGCCCTTGGCTGATGTTGCTGCCCCCTTTCCAGGTGGTCCACGGCTCGATCTTCAAGGCCATCACCCCATACCTGGCCGATCACTTCCGCGTCCTGGTCGCCGAACTCCGTGGCAGCGGCCGGTCCGACCGCCCCGACCGACCCGATGCCTACACGCTCGACCAAACCGTCGCCGACATGCTCGGAGTGATGGATGCGGCCGACTTCGAACGCGGGGCCTTGCTCGGCTTTTCGATGGGAGCGCAACCGGCGATCCGGATCGCCGCCGATCATCCGGGGCGGGTCACGCACCTGATCGTGATCGGCGGCCGGATCGTCGTGCCGACGCCGCCGCAGGTCGTCCCCGGCGAGGAGCAGCAGTTCGTCGAGCGGCTGATGCCCGACTGGCCGCAGTTCCTCGACGGCTTCTTCCGTTCCGTGTTCACCGAAGGCCACTCGACCAAGCCCTTCGAGGACGGCGTCCGTTACGCCTGGGCGACGAACGCAAGGACGCTGGCGATGGTGTTGGCCGCCCAGTTCGGCATCGACATGCGCGACGACGCCAGACGGGTCGTCTGTCCGACGCTCGTCATCCATGGCACCGAGGACGGGCGCGTCGACTACGCCCGCGGCGTCGAATTGAAGTCGCTGATTCCGGGCGCGCGGATGTTGACCATCGCTGCCGGCGGCCATGCTCCGCTGGTCCGCGACCCGGTCGTCGTCGGCCAGGCGATCCGGAACTTCGTCGGCGGTCTGCCGGCCGAGCGCACCTGGACGCGCGCAATCGCGCGGCCGCGACGGGCGCTGTTCGTCTCGAGCGCGATCGGTCTCGGTCACATCCAGCGCGATCTCGCGATCGCGCGTGAACTGCGCGCGCTGCAGCCGGACCTCGAAATCCAGTGGTTCACCGTCGACCCGGCGCTGTCGTACCTGCGCCGCGAGGGCGAGGCCGTGCATCCGGCCACCGAACGACTGGCCAACGAGAGCCGGCATTTCGAATCCGTCGCCGGCGAACACGACCTGCAGGCCTTCTTCGCCCTGCGGACGATGGACGAGATCATGACCCGCAATTTCATGGTCTTTCTCGACGTGCTCGAGGCCGAGCACTTCGACATCGTCATCGGCGACGAAGCCTGGGATCTCGATTACTACCTGCACGAGAACCCGGAACTGAAGCGCCAGCCGTTCGTGTTCCTCACCGATTTCGTCGGTTGTCTGCCGATGGCCGACGACGGGCGCGAGCGGTTCCTCTGCGCCGATCGCAACGCCGACGAGATCGAGCGGATCGACCGCTTCCCATACATCCGTGACGCGTCGATCTTCATCGGCAATCCCGACGACGTGACCGAGCTCCCGTTCGGCCCCGGGCTGCCGAGCATCCGCCGCTGGACCGACGAGAACTTCCGCTACAGCGGCTACGCGCTGCCGTTCGATGCCAATGCGTTCGCCGACACCAGCGCCCAGCGCGAACGACTCGGATACAGCCCCGCCGAGAAGCTCGTCGTCGCCGCCGTCGGCGGCACGGCCGTCGGCTCGAGCCTGCTCGACCGGATTGCCGCCGCGTTCCCGGCGATGAAGCGGCAGCTGCCGGAACTGCGGATGGTCCTGGTGACGGGACCGCGGATCGCGCCCGACCGTTACGAACGTCGTCCCGGCCTGGATGTCAGGCCGTATGTCCACAACCTGTTCGAACACCTGGCCTGCTCGGACCTCGCGCTGGTCCAGGGCGGGTTGTCGACCTGCATGGAACTGGTCGCGACGCGGCGCCCGTTTCTCTGCTTTCCGCTGCAGCGGCACTTCGAGCAATGCATCCACGTCCAGCACCGGCTGCGCAATTACTGCGCCGACTGCGCCCTGGACTTTCGCGCCGAGACGTCGGCATCGATCGCGCACAAGGCGCTGGCGGCAATGGACCAGCCGGTCCGTTACCGGCCGGTAGAGGCCGATGGCGCGGCCCGCGCCGCCCGAATGATCGCCGATGTCATCGAGAACCGCGCCTGGCGGCGCTGAACCCGAGGAGAGTCGTCATGAAACCGCTGTGCGCCGTCTATGCCGTCCTTTCGTACCTGATCTTCCTGGCCGCCTTTTTCTATGCGATCGGTTTCACCGGCAACCTGGTCGTGCCGAAGTCGATCGACTCGGGCGCGCCCGGTCCGCTGCTGCCGGCGCTGATCGTCGACCTGCTGCTGCTCGGCGCGTTCGCCATCCAGCACAGCGTGATGGCGCGACCGGCGTTCAAGCGCTGGTGGACGCGCTACGTCCCGCCACCGATCGAGCGCAGCACCTACGTGCTGTTCGCCAGCCTGGTGCTGATCCTGCTGTACGTTGCCTGGCGGCCGCTGCCGGCTCCCGTCTGGACCGTCACCTCGCCGGAAGCCAGGGGGCTGCTGTGGGCGCTGTTCGGGTTCGGCTGGATCCTGGTCCTGCTGTCGACCTGCATGATCAGCCATTTCGAGTTGTTCGGCCTGAAGCAGGCGATGGTCCGGCGACTCGATCCTGATGCGCCGGCGGCGCTGACGACCCGTTACCTCTACAACTACGTCCGGCACCCGATCATGCTCGGCTTCCTGATCGCGTTCTGGGCTACGCCGACGATGACCCAGGGGCATCTGCTGTTCACCATCATGACGACGGGGTACATCCTGATCGGTATCGCGCTCGAGGAGCGCGATCTGATCGCAGCGTTCGGCGACCGCTACCGTGCCTACCGAGCCCGCGTGCCGGCGCTGCTGCCGTGGCGGGCCGGCCGCCGGTCGAACACCGCCGGCGCCCCGGGCGCTGTCACCGATGGACGGCAGGGGCCGCTGGTCGGCGGGCCGGGGGCCTGAGTTCCGACACGGGTCGCGACCTCGCCTGCGATCGCAAGCGGCCAGCAGCGCACGCGGTCACGGCGCCCGGGCCAGCAGCGTCGGGCCGATATCCGCGAGGCGCCTGGCGCCGACGAGGCCCATCGTGCGGTCGATCTCGGTCCGATAGATCTCGAGCACACGGGCGACGCCGGCCTGGCCGGCGACCGCCAGTCCCCACAGTTGCGGTCGACCGACGAGAACGGCGGTGGCGCCGAGCGCGAGGGCCTTGACGACGTCGGCCCCGCGGCGCACGCCGCCATCGAGCAGCAGCGGCACCGCCGAATGGTCGGCGGCAAGCGCGGCGGCGATCGCGGGCAGCGCCTCGAGACTGCTGATCGCGCCATCCAGTTGCCGGCCACCGTGGTTCGAGACGATGATGCCGTCGACACCGATCCGCGCCGCCTCGAGCGCTTCGCTCGGCGACAGCACGCCCTTCAGCAAGAGCGGCTTCGACCAGCGCGCCCGCAGCGCGCGGACGTGATCCCAGGCCAGACCGGGGTCGAGCAGCGTTGACATCCGGCCGGCCAGCGTGGCGACGGTCTCGATCGATCCGGGTCGGACGTAGTTGCCGAACGTCAATCCGCGCAGCGCGCGGCGCATCCGCCAGAGCCAGGGCAGCCGGGTGGCCATCGCCCAGACGAAGCGGGCATCGTAGCGCGGCGGAATCGTGAAGCCGTTGCGGACGTCGCGCTCGCGATTGCCCAGCAGTTGGTTGTCCACCGTGAGCACCAGCGCATCGTAGCCGGCCGCGGCCGCACGGTCGGTCAGCTCCCAGGTGAAATCGAGGTCGCGGTAAACGAAGACCTGCATCCAGCGCGGCGGCGTGGCGGGCGACTCTACTCCGACCGCGCGGCGGTGGTCACCGGCCGAGGACGCGCCGCGGTCACCCGCCGAGGACGCGCCGCGGTCACCTGCTGCGGATGCGTCGCGATCAACGGCGGCGACGGGCCAGGTGCTGGCCCGTTGTGCCAGTTGCTCGAGCGAGCAGACCGAGCCATGGCTCAGGCAATAGACGGTACCGGCGTCGTGGGCGGCGCGGGCCGCGGCGAATTCGCCATCGGGCCAGAACAGGCCGGCGAGCCCGGTCGGCCCGATCAGCACCGGCAGCGCCAGCCGCCGGCCGAACAGGGTCAAGGACAGGTCACGGGCCGCGGCGCCATTCAGCGGGCACGGGACCAGCGCGTGACGCCCGAACGCCGATTCGTTGCGCCGCATCGTCCATTCCGATTCGGCACCGCCGTCGGCAAAGTCGAATACCGGCCGCGGCAGGCAGCGCTGCGCTTGCGCGCGAAGGTCGGCGATCGACTGCGATTGGAACGCGGCCAGGCTCCCAGAATCGTCGGTCATTCCCTCGCCTTCGTGATCAGGAACCGCGTTGCCGGTGCCGGCGATATCCGTAGCGACGCCTGGCCCGGAGCCGCGCCTGATCCGGGCCACTCGCGATCCCGCCGCTCGATCGACGCAGTGTACGATTTCCGATTCCCGATCCGCGAACGCCGCAGCGCAATGCCACCGAAGGAGGAGACACCATGATCGACAGTGCGCCGACCATCCAGTACGGCGAGACATCCCGGCGGCCGAGGCCCGAACAGGTCGCCGCGTTGACCGGGGTGCCGACCGGCAACCTCGTGGACGCGCTCGGCGGTGCCGGTGCGATGGACTATCGGATCAAGCCGGTGGTACCCGAGCAGGCCGCTTTTTGCGGCCCGGCACTGACGTGCGACAACGGTCCGGCCGACAACCTCGCCGTCTTCGCTTCGCTCGAATCGGTCCAGCCCGGCGACGTCATCGTCGCGGCTTGCGGCGGCTACGTCGGCTGCGCCGTGACCGGTGACCTGCTGCTGGGGATGGCGCGCAACAACGGCGCCGCCGCCTTCGTCACCGATGGCTGCGTCCGCGACATTCCCGGGATCCGCCAGGTCGCGATACCTTGCTTCGCGGTTGGCGTGACGCCGAACTCACCGGCCAAGGAAGGTCCCGGCACGGTCGGCGTGCCCGTGGTCGTCGCCGGCGTTCCGGTCGCGACCGGTGATATCGTGGCCGGCGACCAGGACGGCGTGGTCGTGATTCCATTCGACCGGATCGATGCCTGCATCGAGCGGCTGGCGCGCGTGCGCGTGGCCGAGGCGGATCTCGAGGCCAAGGTCAAGGCGGGGTTGCGGTCGCTGCCGACGAAGCGGTGACGATCGGAAAGACCCGGATCGCGGTCGCTGGTGCCGGCTACATCGGCCAGGCGCACATCGCCGCGGCCGGATCGAGTCCGGCGGTGACGCTGTCGGCAGTCGTCGACCCATCGCCGGCAGCGGCCGAGGTGGCCGGCCGGGCCGGGGTGCCACTGTTCCGGTCGCTCGACGAACTGGTCGCCGAAGACCGGCCCGATGGCGTCGTGCTTGCCACGCCCAATGCGCTGCACGTCGAACATGCGAGGTTCTGCATCGACGCAGGGCTGCCGATGCTGCTGGAGAAGCCGCTCGCGGTAACGGTCGCGGAGGGCGAAGCGCTGATGCAAGCTTCCGAGGCGGCGGGGGCGAGGCTCCTGGTCGGACACCACCGTGCGCACAGCCCGATCATGGCCAAGGCCAGGCAGGTCGTCGACTCCGGGCAACTCGGCAAGCTGGTCGCGGTCATGGGCAGCGCCACCTTCTTCAAGCCCGATCGGTACTTCACCGACGCGCCCTGGCGCCGCGAACCCGGCGGCGGGCCGATCCTGCTCAACCTGATCCATGACGTCCACAACCTGCGGATGCTCTGCGGCGAGATCGTCGCGGTTCAGGCGATCGCATCGACCGCGACGCGGGCCTTCGCGGTCGAAGACACGGCGGCCATCAACTTGCGCTTCGCCAACGGAGTCCTCGGCAGCTTCCTGCTCTCCGACACCGCCGCCTGCCCGCGAAGCTGGGAACAGACCTCGCAGGAGAACGAGGCCTACCCGAGCTACGACGACCAGGACTGCTACGTCGTCACGGGCACCAACGGCAGCCTGCTGGTACCGACCATGCGGTTGTTCACCTACCCGCGACCGCAGGACCGGTCGTGGTGGAAGCCGTTCGAAGTCGGCACCGTCGGACTCGTGCGCGAGGATCCGATCCGACTCCAGATGGAGCACTTCGGCACCGTCGTCCGCGGCGAGGTCGCGCCGCTCGTCAGCGCCCGCGATGGACTGGCGAACCTGCGAGTCACCGAGGCGATCGTCGAGGCGGCCCGAAGCGGCAGGATCGTCGAGCCGGGCAACCGATGACGGAGCGGCCGCGCAGCCGTCTTCCGGCCGGCACGGTGGCCATCAATCGAACCCGCTTCAACCCGTAGTCGATCTCCATCCCGACGTCCCCGACCCTGAAGCTGCGCATTGTCTCAGCGGGCCGCGGGCCAGTTGCGAAACGGCAGCAACCGCAGGTCGGCCGCCGCCGGCCCCGGACAATCGACATCGATGATCGCCGCGCAACGCTCGGTGAACGCCGCGCGGAAATGGTTCTTCGCCTTGACGCAGAGCAGGCGCGTCCGGTCGAGATCGATCCCGTGCAGCGCGAAGAATGCCGGGTCGTTGGCCGGACACAGCGCCGAGGTGACGACGATGCGAATGCCGAGTGCTTCCAGCACTGCTGTCTGACCGCAGTCGACGCGGCGGCCGCGCTCCATCGCGCCGCTGTTCGCGAACCGTCCTGCCGTCAGCGCGACGACGCGCGCCGTGAGTGCGATCGGTTCACCAAAACGGTCCGACGCCTCGGCGCCGAACACGGCCTCGATGGTCGCGCCGACATTCGCCTCGCGCGCCCGTTCAACCAGCGCGGCGTTGGCGAAATAGGCGAACGCGATCCTATCGGCTTCGAGTCGGGAGATCGTGGGCAGGGCCGACGCTTTGGAGTCGGCTCGGTCTCGGCCGCCGTCCCATCCGCGCGCCGCTAGCAGGGCCCGAAGCAAGCCGGTCGTCGTGGCCTCGCCGCCCGACAGCGGGTTGTCGCCCGGGTCGGTCACGGCGACGAGCCCCGCGCCGGCAGCGATCAATCGGTCGGCCTCGGCGAGCCCGTCGGCAGCCGACGGCAGGTCCGGCGCAAACCGGGGCAGGCGCTGTGCCATCGCGTCGAGCAGCTCGGTGGCGACTGTCGTTGCCAACCGCTGGGCGCGGTCACGCGGACCGTTCGCCGCAACATCGCTGGTCGCGTCGCCGTCGGCCGCATCATCGTCGGCCATATCACCAGCGTCGACCCAGACCAGGATGCTGCCGTCGGCGGTCGGTGAGTCCGCATACGGAAAGCCGCCGAATACCGAGACGTCGACTACACCGGCCCGGCGCTCAGCGGCGCGGGCCATGGCCTCGAGTTCGGCCATCGGACCAGCGGACGTCCGCATGTTGAAGCTCGGCACCAGCTTGCCGAGCTTCGCGACGTGACCGCGGCAACCGAGTCGGGCCCCGCGAACGGCTGGCCCGCGTTCGCCGCGGGGACCCGCGGCCGGCGATGCCGCCAGCCGGGCCAGCGCACGTGCCGCCGTTTCACGCATGTCGGTGTGCGGATGGCAGCGATAAGCGGTGGCGAAGTCGAGCAGCGACGGCAGCGCCGGATCGATGTTGCCGTGCAGGTCGAAGCTCGCCGCGAACGCGACGTCCGCAGCCACGCGCCGCAGCGCGCGCAGCCAGTCGAGCTCCGGCGTATCGCTTTCGGTCGTGATCGCCGCGCCATGGAGCGACAGAAAGACGTGGGTCGGGTCGGCGGCCGCGAGGTCGCCCACGGTCTCGGCGACGAAACGGTCGAACCAGGCCTGGTCGATCGGGCCACCCGGTTCGGCCGAGGCGCAGCGCGAGATCACGACCGACCAGTCGCGATGGGTCCGAGCGAAATCGATCACGGCGGCCAGTTCGGTCGCCGTCTGTTCGAGGCCAGCGAGGGCCGCCGGGCCGGTCCGGAACTCGCGACGCTCGAACGCCGCCGCACCGGTGACGGCGCGCGAGAACCGATTACCCTCGAACCAGAGGCGGGCGACGAACAGCCGGTTCACGGCCGATCAATCGACCTTGGCCCCCGAGTCCTTGACGACCTTCTCCCACTTCCTGGTTTCGCTGGCGATGAAGTCGCCCAGTTGTTTCGGCGTGCCGCCGACGGGAACGGCGCCGAGCGTATCGAACTTCGCCTTGACCTCCGGCTCGCGGAGGATCGCGTCGACCTCCTTCGACAACCGTTCGATGACCGCCGGCGGCGTCCTGGCCGGGGCCATCAGGACGAACCACGACTCGGCCGCGTAGCCGGGCAGGGCAGTCGCGATCGGCGGCACCGACTCGAGGCCCTTGGCCGGTTCGAGCGAAGTCACGCCGATCGCCTTCAGCTTGCCGGACTTGATGTGCGACATCGCCGACGGCAGGTTGTCGATCGCCATCTGGATCTGGCCGGCCATCAGGTCGGTCAGCATCGGATTGCTGCCGCGATAGGGGATGTGGGTGACGAACACGCCGGCGCGGGTCTTGAACAACTCGGTCGACAGTTGTCCCGTCGAGCCATTCCCGGGCGACCCGTAGGCGACCGATCCGGGCTTGGCCCTCTTGAGGAAGTCGATCATCTCCTTCGGATTGTTGGCCGGGATCGATGGGTGGACGATCAGCACGTTGGGCACGCGCACGACGAACGACACCGGGGCGAAGTCGTTCTTGGTGTCGTACGGCATCTTCGGGTAGAGGAACTGGTTGATCGCCTGCGTACCGGGCGTTCCCATCAGGAAGGTGTAGCCGTCGGGCGCGGCGTTGGCGACTTCCTGCGCGGCGATGTTGCCGCCGGCACCGGGGCGGTTTTCGACCACGAAGGTCTGCTTGTGCAACCGGGTCAGCGCCTCGGCGACGATCCGCGCCGTGATGTCGGTGGTGCCGCCCGCGGAGAAGCCGACGACCAGCCGCACCGGCTTGCTCGGCCAGTCGGTGACCGATTGCGCTGTCGCCGTCGCGGCGACCCCAGCCGTCGCCGCCAGCGCCAGCACAGCAGCAGTGATCCGGCGCCGCCCGAGGCTCGCTCGCCATGGCCCGAGGCCCGATCGCCGGGGGCCGAGGCCCGATTGCCAGGGGCCGAGGCCCTGCCTGTCGAGCGATCGTCGTTGTCGGTAGCCCGTGGTCATCGTCGTCTCCTCGATGCCTGAAAAAGTCGCCCCGGATTATCACCCGGCGCCGGCGTCGATCGGTCACCCGCCATGAGTCGCCAGACCTGACAGGTCGCACCGCGACTTTGTTCCGCGTCGACAGTCGCTGTCGGGCTGATGAACGGTCGATGCGGAAATCGTTCCGCGTCGCCTCCGCGGCTGCCTCCTACGATCGGTTGCTCGACGAGGAGTAGTGGACCATGGCCCTGTATGTCGATCTGACGCAGCCGACCGGCGAGGTCTCCCGGATCGAGCTCAGGCCAGGGCTCCAGCGTCTCAAGGTACTGGCCGGCGATCGCTTCCGTATCCTCGACGACAGCGGCGAGGCACCGGCCGGGCTGGTGGTCCGGCGCTACGACAACCACCTGCTGGTCGATGATGCCGGCGGCCAGATCAAGGTCGAACTGACCGACTACTACGGCCGCTGCAGTGTCAGCAGTCCCTGCACGCTGGAACTGGGACGGGTCAACGAGCGGCCAGTCGAGATCACGCCAGCAACCGAGCCGATCCGGGCGCTGACCGACGGATCGTTCGTGCTCTATCAAGGCGACGTCGCGACCGGCTCACTGGCGATGCCCGCCGATGCGTCGGCCGATGGCAACGGGCTGTCGGGCGGCTGGCTGATCGGCGGCGTCCTCGGACTGCTGGCCGCTGCCGGCCTCGCGGCTGGAGGAGGCGGCGGCGGATCCGATTCGCCGACTGCTGTCGCTCCCCCGCCGCCGGTCGAAGGAGACCGGACGCCGCCGGCACAACCACAGGTCACGTCGGCGAAAGAGCTGGCCACGACCCGTCCGGTCGTGGCCGGTACCGCCGAGGCGAGCGCATTGGTCCGGGTCACGTTCGACACCGACCGGGACGGGCGCGCCGATGCCGTATTCGAGACGCGTGCCGGCGCCGACGGCCAGTGGCGCCTCGACCTGGCCAGCGCGCAACCGACGAACGGTGGACTGCCCGGCGGCGGCTTGCCCGATGGCTCGCGAATCGCGGTCACCGTGGTCGCGATCGATGCCGGTGCCAACGTCAGCGAAGCGCAGCGCTTCGACCTCACGGTCGACGCCAGTGCTCCCGGCGCGCCGCGGATCACCGACGTTCGCGACAATGCCGGTGCGCGGACCGGCACCATCGCCTCCGGTGGCACGACCGACGACCTGACCCCGACCCTCAGCGGCACGCTCGCCGATCCGCTGGCCAATGGCGAGCGGCTGGTGATCTGGCGCAATGGCGCGGCAATCGATACCCGGCCTGCGGTGTCCGGGACGCAATGGTCGTTCACCGATGCCGGCCTCGCTCTCGGCCAGACCTACCACTACGAGACCCGCGTCGTCGACAGCCTCGGCAACGAGAGCGCGGTGAGCAACGAGTGGCAGATCGTCACTCGTGCCGATCCGATCACGACGGCCCAGATCACCACGATCAGCGACAACGTCGACCGGATCCAGGGACCGGTTGCCCAAGGCGCGACGACCAACGACGAGACGCCGACGCTATCGGGCACCCTGTCCGGGGCACTGCAGGCCGGCGAGAGTCTGCAGATCCTGCGCAACGGCGTGGCAACGAACCTGAAGCCGACGGTCGCGGGGACGGCGTTCTCCGTCACCGACAATACGATCAATGCCGACGGCAGCTACAGCTACAGCGTGCGCGTGGTCGGCGCGGCCGGAGCCGGCGAGGCCAGCGCGGCGCGCAGTGTCGTCATCGACACCACCAACGCCAGGACGGCGACGATCACGGCCGTGATCGACGATGCGCTGCCATCGGTCGGCACCGTCCGTGACAACGGGACCACCGACGACACCACGCCGACACTGCGCGGTACGGTCGCCGGTGGACTCGCTGCCGGCGAGACGCTCGAGATCCTGCGCGACGGCAAGGTCACGGGGATCGTCACCACCACCGGATCGCAGGGTGACTGGAGCTACACCGACTCCGGACTGGGCGTCGCTCAGTACAAGTATTCGGTGCGGGTCATCGATGCCGCCGGCAACGTCGGTCGCGACAGCAGCGACTACGCCATCCGCGTGGTCCTCGCGACCCGCGACGTCGGCGACCCGGACGGACCGATCGACCCGGCGGCTCCGACCCCGGCACCGGCTCCGGCACCGACGCCTGTTCCGAGTCCCGCCCCGGCACCGACCCCAGGACCCGCCCCGGCCCCGGAGCCCGCGCCGGCACCGCCGTCCCCTGCCCCCGCTCCGACACCCGAGTCCGCACCGAGCCCGCCTCCGCCGGGGGAAGGGGGCGTCACGGCGACAGGGACCGCGACGACCCTGGACGCGCTCACCATGACGTCACTGTTCGCCAGTGGCTCCGCCAACGCCCCACCCGATGGCGTGGATCCCGTCGTCGACGGAACGGCACTGGGCGGCACCGCGCTCGATCGCCTGTTGGAGGTGTCGTCGCTCTGAGCCGCACTCCTCTGAGCCGCACTCCTCTGAACCGCACACTCTGACCCGCGCGTCCTGACCCGCGCCGCCGTGACCCGCGCCACCAGACCCGCACCGGCCGCCGACACGTCGGCACGTCGACCACCGAACTCGCCTGAAGCGATTCAGGACAGTGTTGCCGTCACGTCGTCGACCCGCCAGTTCGTCGCTCGCGCCACCTGCTCCGCTTCGCGCAGTCGCTCTCGGGTAACGGTCCCGCCGATCGGGCGGACCGCGAGGACGCCGATCAACTGCATCCCTTCCTCGTGCAGCCGCACGTCGCAGTCGCTGACCCAGTCGAGCGCGGCAACGGCCTCGCGGACCCGATCGACCAGCGGATCCGGCCCGCCGCGCTCGACCGTTTCCGGTCGTGCGTCGTGAAGGTCGCGGATCGCGTGTCGCAAGTTGAAGACGCCGTCGCGCAGGACGCTGCCCGAGATGACGAGCGCCGCCACGGCATCGGCCCACCACCACCCCAGCGCGATGCCGCCAACCCCGGCCATGCCGGCCAATCCGGTCATCCAGTCCGCCTTGTTGGTATCGGCGTCGGTGTGCAGCGACTTCAGATGAAGTTCGCGCGCCAGCGGCAGCTTGATGCGGCCGAGTACGACCGGCGGAATGCAGGAGAGCGCCAACGCCGCCATCATCAGCCAACCCTGCCAGACCAGGGTGTCGCCGATCGCGATCGCGCCGATCGTGGGTCGGGTGCCGGTCACGAGCACGTGCAGCCCGTCGAAGACCAGCCCGAGCCCGACGCCGGTCAGCGCGACGGCGGAAACGACGAACGCGACGTTGTAGGCGCGAGCGCGGCCGTTGATGTACTCGGCATCCGGCCCCTTGCGGGCGAAGCGCGCTGCGACGAGGAACGAAATCGGCGGCACCAGGCTCAGCAGGTCTTCGATCCAGGCCGTCTTCATCGCCTGCGACTGTCCGGCGACGAGCGCCATCATCGTGGTGACCGCGGCCATCAGCACCACGGTCGTGATCTCGAGCCGTATCACGCGGCGGAGCAGTGCGGCCTGGGTCGCGGGAAGCAGGCGATGAGAGCGCGGAATCATCGCTGCCCGCCCTCGAGCAGCGCGCGTGCGCCCGCGCTGCCGACATGGCGTTCGAACGCGAGCAGCCAGGCATTCTCGCCCGGCGGCAGCGCCGCCGTCCGCAGCGCCGGCCGGTCCGCGACCCCGATGATGCGGTAGGGACGCGAAAAGGCGAGCCGCTCCTTCCACGGATCGTCGGCGTCATGACCGCCGATGACGAGGTCGACCTCGTGCTGCTCGAGACGCCGCAGCAGGGCGGAGTGACTCACGTGGATCCATTCGATCCGCGCGTGCCGGCTCTCGGCGAACTGCCGGATCAGCTCGACCTCCCGGCCCTCCGGGTCGGGACGGTCGGCGAGCACGAAGGGCGGGTCATGGGAGACTCCGACCCGGAGCGACCCGTTCGTGACGCGGTCGAGCGTCCCGGACGGATCCCGCGGGAGGTCGCAGCCTCCGAGAATCGCCAACGCGATCGCGATTCCGAGCAGGCGTCCTGCCCTCGGCCTCGCCGGCCGGGCCGGTGAGACGGTCGACATCGTCAGCGCCGGTAGCGCTTCGGCACGAACGGCAGCTTCGTTCGCATCACCAGCGGGCGCTTGTCGCGGACCCGGGCTGAAAGGGCCGTCTCGGCCGTCAGCGCCTGGCTGTCGACATAGGCCAGCAGGATCGGATTGCCCAGCGTCGGCGAGACCGTCCCGCTGGTGACGATGCCCACGTCCTGATCGAGGGCGTCGATGATCGCGGCCGGCGGCCGGATCGGAATGCTCTCGGGCGACAGCAGGCCGATGAGCTTGCGGCGGACACCGTGGGCCAGCTGCTGGAGGATCACCTCGGCGCCCGGAAATCCGCCGGCCTTGGCGCCATCGAGCCGGCGGCTGCGGGCGATCGCGAACGCGAGCTGGGCCTCGATCGGCGTCGTCTCCGGCCCGATATCGTGGCCGTGCAGCGGCAGTCCGGCCTCGAGCCGCAGCGTGTCACGCGC
>JBEVJQ010000058.1:0-6423 GCA_040510055.1 Burkholderiaceae bacterium
CGATGGGCGCGGCGCCGGCGAACTCGCGCGACGGCCCTGCCGCCCGCAGTGCGACCGCGACGTCGATCGCCTGCCCCGACAAGAACATCCTCTACTGGCAGGCATTTCCCCCGGGCGGCGAATCGGACCTGTCCGCCCGTCACCAGCAGCTGGTGCTGAAGAAGAAGTGCCCGGCGATCGACACCATCATCCAGTACAAGGCCGGTGCCGGCGGCGCCGTCCTCTGGAACCAGATGAACACCATGCCGGCCGACGGCCAGAACATCATGGGCATCAACCTGCCGCACATCGTGTTCCAGCCGATCGATGGGCAGGTCCAATACAAGACCGAGGACATCGTCCCCGTCTACTGGTTCCACTACACGCCGGACACGCTGGTCGTGCGCGCCGAAAGTCCGCTCAAGTCGTTCGCCGACTTCATCGCCGCCGCCAAGGCCGAGCCCGGCAAGCTGACATTGGGCGGCTCGGGGCAGAACTCCGCCAACCATGCCGCGCACGAACGGCTCAATGCCGACTTCGGCGTCAAGTCGATCTACATCCCGTTTCGCGGCACCGGTGACATGACGACGCAGTTGCTCGGCGGCCAGGTCGACGGCGCGATGTCGTACTCGGGTTTCGCGATCAGCCAGGGCACGAAGGTCAGGTCCTTGGCCATCGCCATGGACAAGCGCCACCCGCTGCTGCCCGATACACCGACCTTCAAGGAACTCGGCGTCGACTGGGTCGACGGCGCCTACCGCGGGATCGGGATGCCGAAGGCGAGCACGCCGGAGCAGCGCCGTCGGATGGCCGATCTCTGGCGCGCGCTCAATCGGGACGAGGAAATGAAGTCGCTGGCGATGAAGAGCGGCCTGGAACTGATCGACATCGGCAGCGACAACATGGCGCCGTTCATGAAGGAGAAGGTCGAGCTCTACACGCGCGGAGCGCGGCTCCTCGGCCTCGGTGACAAGCCGGGCGGCCAGGGGTCGGGAGCAGCCGGAGCAGCAGCCGGAGCAGCAGCCGGGGCCGGCGGGCCGAGCGGAGCAGGCGGGCCGGGTGGGGCGGGCGGAGCCGCCGGCGCCGGCGGGCAGCAACCGGGGCAGACGAAGTGAGCGGGACCACGAAGACCCGCCGCAAGCCGGACCCGGGCGGCCGGAAGTAGACGTCGGGAACAGCGATGGCCGACTGGCAGACGCACGCCGTCGAGAACCAGGTCGACGAGGCCGTCGACTACGACCTGTTCAGCACCGATCCGGCGCTGGTCGCGGCCGTCGAACGCGCCGGTGCCGAAGCGTTTCGCGACCGGCTCGTCGGCCAGGGCACCTGGCTGGGGCGCGCCGAGACCTACGCGCTGGCGGCCGCGGCAAATGCCAACGGGCCGACCCTGGAGGCATTCGACCCGCGGGGTCGACGAGTCGATCGGGTCGTGTTCCATCCGGCCTGGCACGAGGTGCTCGCGAAGGCGCGCGAGCACGGCCTGGTCTCGCTGCCGTTCGCGAGCAACGCGCGCGGTCGCTGGAGTGCGTGGGCAGCGACGTTCTACCTCCAGGGCCAGGTCGAAGCCGGCGTCCTGTGTCCGGCCACCATGACGATGGCGTCGATCCCGGTCCTGCGCCACGAACCGCGGCTGTGGCAGGCGCTTGCCGGCCGACTCCTCGACAACGGCTACGACGGCGGCGACCGGCCGCTCGAGGGCAAGGGTTCGATCTGGGTCGGCATGGGGATGACCGAGAAGCAGGGGGGCTCGGACGTCCGCGCCAATTCCACCACCGCCGTCGCCGAGGGTCATGGCGGCCGCGGCGCGGCGTACTGCCTGCGCGGCCACAAGTGGTTCTTCTCGGTCCCGATGTCCGATGCCCACCTGGTCGTGGCACGGGTCGCCGACCAGGGGCCGTCGTGCTTCTTCGTCCCGCGCTGGCTGCCCGACGGGCGGCTCAACGGCGTCCGGATCCAGCGGCTCAAGGACAAGGTCGGCAACCGCAGCAACGCCAGCAGCGAGGTCGAGTTCCAGGACGCCCACGGGATCCTCGTCGGCGAGGAAGGGCGCGGGATTCCGACAATCATCGAGATGGCCACCTACACCCGGCTCAACTGCGTGCTCGGCAGCGCCGCGATCCTGCGCCAGTGCCTGGTCCAGGCGATCTGGTACGCGCGCGGGCGACGCGCGTTCGGCCGCCTGCTCGTCGAGCAGCCATTGATGCGCTCGGTTCTCGCCGATCTGACACTCGAAAGCGAAGCGGCGCTGTTGCTGGCAATGCGGCTGGCCGCGGCATTCGAATGCGACGAACCCGGCGCCACGCCGGCGCCGAGCGACGACGACGTTGCCCTGGCGCGCGCCTGGAAGCGGATCATGACCCCGGCGGCCAAGTTCTGGGTCTGCAAGCGCAGCATCGAACTGGCCGGCGAAGCGATGGAGATCCTGGGCGGCAACGGCTACATCGACAGCGGCATCATGGCGCGGCTCTATCGCGAGGCCCCGGTCAACTCGATCTGGGAAGGGTCGGGCAACGTCATGTGCCTCGATGTGATTCGGGCGATCGAGCGCGAGCCGGCGACCTGGCAGGCGCTGCAGGCGGACCTCGAGCGCGGCGCCAGCGGTTCCGGGGCGAGCGTCAGCACCGGTACCGGTACGGGAGCCTCGGCGGCCGACGATCGGCGGCTGGCCGACTGCTGGGCCGAGTTGAGCGAGGCCCTGGCCGCGCCCGCCGACGTCCGCCAGGCGCTGGGCCGACGGATCACCGAGCGGCTGGTGCTTGCGGCGCAGGCCGTGCTGATGCGCCGCCATGCGCCGGGGCCGTTCGCGGAGGCGTTCGTCGCGTCGCGGCTGGGAGCACGGCGGGGCAGGATCGTGGGGGCGCTCGATCCGCGTGCGGTCGATGTCGAGGCGCTACTCGAGCGCGCATTCCCGCGCTGATTCAGCCCGTCACCGAGGTTCGGTACCGCCGCTGCGTTGGCCTGCCATGCGGTAACTTACCGTCGAGTCGCGTTGTTCATTCGTGACCTACCGTCGGCTCGCTTTGTTCATTCTGGAGGATCCCATGGCCAGCGAGGGCTACCACGAACCACTCGAGGAACTGTCGGAAGCCACGCGCGACATGCATCGCGCGATCACGTCGCTGATGGAGGAACTCGAAGCCGTCGACTGGTACAACCAGCGGGTCGACGCCTGCAAGGACGAGATGCTGAAGAAGATCCTCGAGCACAACCGGGACGAGGAAAAGGAGCATGCCGCGATGGTGCTCGAATGGATCCGGCGCCAGGACCCGAAGTTCTCGTCGGAACTGAAGGACTACCTGTTCACCGACAAGCCGATCGTCGATCGGCACGAGGATCACTGAGGCAGGCCATTCACTGAGGCAGGCCATTCAGAACAGGACAGGACGCGATGATCGCCCGTTACGCCGGTTACCGGACGCTGTCGTTCGACGAACACCCGCACGGCGTGCTCGAGGTCGTGATGGGTACGCCCGGGCGGCTCGCCACGGCCGACCACGACGGCCATCGCGAGCTCGCCGAGATCTGGCGCGACATCGGCAGCGACGCCGACGTCAGGTCGGTCGTGCTGCGCGGCGAAGGCAAGGGCTTTTCGGCCGGCGGCGACTTCGGCCTCGTCGAGGACATGGCGCGCGACTTCGAGATCCGGGCGCGCGTCTGGCGCGAGGCACGCGATCTCGTCTACAACGTCATCAACTGCGATCGACCGATCGTCTCGGCAATGCACGGCCCGGCCGTCGGTGCCGGGCTGGTCGCCGGCCTGCTCGCCGACATCCCGATCGCTGCCCGCGACGCGAAGATCGTCGATGGCCATACCCGACTGGGCGTGGCAGCAGGCGACCATGCGGCCATCATCTGGCCGTTGCTCTGCGGGATGGCCAAGGCCAAGTACTACCTCCTTCTCTGCGAGCCGCTGACGGGCGAGGAGGCCGAGCGGATCGGGCTCATCGCGCGTTGCGTCGAGCCCGGCGAGTTGCGCTCGACGGCGCTGGAGATTGCCACGCGACTGGCGCAGGGGTCGGCCACGGCCGTGCGCTGGACCAAGTACGCGCTGAACAACTGGCTGCGGATGATGGGGCCGACGTTCGATGCGTCGCTGGCGTTGGAGATGATGGGTTTCGCCGGGCCTGATGTGCGCGAGGGGGTGGCGAGCCATCGGGAGCGGCGGGCGGCGGGGTTTTCAGGGAGCGCGCCGTTCTGAGGGACGCCGGGGCCGATCCACTGGGAGCAATCTGCGGCACCGTTCTGAGGGAGACGCCGCGGAGTCGATCCGCTCAGGAGAACTCAGGCTCAGCCGTCAATGGCCAGTGGCGGCAGTGACTTCACCAGGTCGTCGATCGCCTTGACTTGGGCGAGAAACGGCTCCAGGCGATCGAGCGGCAACGCACTCGGCCCGTCGCACTTCGCATTGGCCGGATCGGGATGGGCCTCGAGGAACAGCCCGGCCAAGCCGACGGCCATCCCTGCGCGGGCCAGATCCGAAACCTGTTCGCGCCGCCCGCCCGAGGCCTTGCTGCCCGCTTCTCGCTGCTGCAACGAGTGCGTGACGTCGAAGATTACGGGTAGGTCACTGCAGGCTTTCTTCATGACACCGAAGCCGAGCATGTCGACCACGAGATTGTCGTAGCCGAAGCAACTCCCTCGCTCGCAAAGGATCAGCCGATCGTTTCCCGCTTCCTTGAACTTGTCGACGATGTTGACCATCTGTGACGGACTGAGGAACTGGGGCTTCTTGATGTTGATCGCACGGCCAGTCCGCGCGAGCGCAACGACAAGGTCCGTTTGCCGCGCGAGAAATGCCGGCAGCTGCAGGACGTCGACGACCTCGGCAACCGGTGCGGCCTGCCAGGGTTCGTGGACGTCGGTCAGCACCGGCACGTCGAAGGCCGCCTTGACGGCCGTGAGGGTCGCGAGCCCCTCATCCATACCCGGGCCACGGAACGAGTGGATCGACGAGCGGTTCGCCTTGTCGAAAGAGGCCTTGAAGACGAAGGGAATCCCCAGGCGGCTGGTGATCTCGCGGTAGGTCTCGGCGGCGCGCAGGGTGAAATCGCGCGATTCGATGACGTTGACGCCGCCGAAGAGGACGAAGGGGAGGTCGTTGGCGCAGGTGATGGTTGGGGTGATCGAGAGCTGCATCGGGGTGGGCCTCGTCGGGATTGCGGACGGGTCAGATGGTCGCACCTGCGGCTCGACCAGATGACGCTGCATGGGCCGATAGCACGACGCTGCATTCGATCATGGCCCTTCCAGGTGCGAGAGGCGCGGCCCGGTCGGTGCAGTGTTGAGCTGACCAGCCGATATCGACTTCGCGTATATGGTGCGGTCGGCTCGCGCGACTTTCCAGCGCTGGTCTGACCGCGCGTCCGCTGGCGCATGTTCTGGGTCGAGCACGAAGATTGAGATCAGCGCGCGCTCGCTGCACCTGCACCAGGCGAGTTGGCGCAAGAAGCGGCCATTTTACGTGCTTTTCGGAGCGCGCTGATCAGCTGCCGCAAGAACCGAGGAAGCGTCGATGGTGCCGGCGCGCAACTGCGCGTCGCCGCTAGTTCCTTCCATAGGTACCACCCGTCGTCCCGGTTGCGGGAGCGGCGGTCGTGTCGACGATTATTCGTCACCTAAGGAACGGTCCGCGCGAGGCGGAGCCTGCTGTCAAGCGTGAGGAACCGCATGCCGAAAGCCGAAGCGGACGTTCAGCAAACGGACGTCGAATGGGAGAAGTGGGGCGCCCGTGATCCTTACTTCGGCGTGCTAACGCACGATCGGTACCGTGCTTCGACGATCACGGCAGACGACTACCTTGCATTCTTCGAATCGGGCCATGGCCACGTCGAGGCGGTGCTCGCGAGTTGCAGGCACCACTTTGGCGAAGGCTTCCAGCCTCGACGCGTGCTCGATTTCGGCTGTGGAGTCGGCCGCGTACTGCTGCCGTTCGCCGAGCTGTGCGAGGCCGTCGTCGGCGTGGACGTATCGGAGTCAATGCTCGTCGAAGCCCGGCGCAACTGCGCGCGCTTCGGCGTAACGAACGCCACCCTCGTGCGCGCCGACGACACGCTCTCCGCCATCGAGGGCCATTTCGATCTCGTGCACAGCACGATCGTCTTCCAGCACATCGAGTGCGAGCGCGGCCTCGACCTCATCGCGCGTCTCGTCGAGCTCGTCGCGCCGGGCGGCGGCGTCTCCATCCACGTGACCTACGGCCGCGACTACGGTGAGTGTCGCTACGGGCGGCCGGTGCCGCAGCAGCCTCAACCTCTGCGGTCCCGTCCGCTGTACCGCCGCGTGCTGTCGCTCGTCGGCGGTCTCGTGCGCCTCGGTCGACCGCCTGTGCCCGAGCCGATCGCGCCAGCCGCCGCGGCAGCCGATCCCCTGATGATGATGTACCACTACGACCTCGGTCGCATCGCGTACATCCTGCACTCCGCCGGCGCGACCGGCTTCGTCGCC
>JBEVJQ010000059.1:0-5211 GCA_040510055.1 Burkholderiaceae bacterium
ATTCGCCAGCACAAGGGCTTCTTCGAGCGGGCCTCGGGCGGGACGCTGTTCCTCGACGAGATCACCGAGATGTCGCTCGATCTGCAGGTCAAGCTGCTGCGGGTGCTCGAAACCGGTACGTTCAGCCGCGTCGGCTCGGACGCGCTGTTGAGCAGCGACGTGCGGATCATCGCCGCGACCAATCGCGATCCCTTCAAGGCGATAGGCGAGGGCAAGCTGCGCGAGGATCTGTACTACCGGCTGAATGTATTCCAGATCTTCCTGCCACCGCTGCGCGAACGGCTCGAGGACGTCGCCGAGCTCGCCGAGCATTTCATGACCACCTACAGCGAGAAGGAATCGCGAGCGCCGTCGTTCGACGCGAGCGCGATCGCCGCGATGGAGCGCTACGATTGGCCGGGAAACGTGCGCGAGCTGCGCAACTTCCTTCACCGGACGGCCATCCTCGTCGACCGCGACGTGATCCGGGCCGAAGACCTGCCACCGTTCGAGAACACCCGTGGGCTGATCGAACCCGGCGCCCGGCACATGGCCGACGAATCGACCGGGTCGGCCGCCGGGTCGGACGAAACCCAGTCAGGGCGCGACGACGACGGCCAGGCGAGATCGGGCCGCAACAGCATGGAATCGGGCCGCACTGCTACCCGTGGCGCCTCTCGCGGCATGGCGAGCGAGACTTTTTCGCCGGCCCAACCGGGCGGAACCGCCGTCCGGTCGGGTAACGTCATCACCGTGGCGGTGGGCACGTCCATCGCCGAGATGGAGCGCGCCCTGATACTCGCCACGCTCGAGCACTGCGGTGGCGCCAAGGAACGGACCGCGGACCTGCTCGGCATCAGCCTGAAAACGCTGTACAACCGCCTGCGCAGCTACGAGGAATGACACCCCGGGGCGCTCTGCTCGACACCCGTCGGGCATGATTCCTGCGTCCCACAACCGCTTCAACCGCCCGAGCAGGAGACGCAGATGAATGCGCAAGATAAACCCGCGCCCTACGGATCGTCTTCAGATGCCGGCCCGGGGGGCGCCGACGGGTCGATCCCGCCTTCCTCGGGCGCTGCCGAGGGTGAGCGCGGCGGCCATCAGAACTGGCGACAACAGTCCGGTCGCGACTTCCGCGGCCGGGGATTGACGATCGGTGATTTCCGGGCCGAGGTTTCGTCGATCCTCGACGACGTCGGTTACCTGATCCGCAACGAATCCGTCGTCAATCCGGAACTGAAGGCCCAGCTCGAGCAGCGCTTCGAGCGGCTGCGTGGCACAGTATCTCTTTTGGCCGAGGACGCCAGACTGACGGGCGAGCGAGTGCGCGCGCAGGTGACCGACCGGGTGCAGTCGGGGCTCACGGTTTCGCGCGATGCGGTCACCGAGCGCCCGATCACGGCGGTGGCTGCCGCTGCCGTGGTGGGCCTGAGCCTGGGATTGCTGCTGGCCAATCGACGCTGATCCGGGCTCGTCGCCTCGCGACGCTGGCCCTCGAGGCGCGCCGACACCGACGCTTGGTTGAACGACATGGCCGGCCCTTTCTCCGATTCGTCGCCTGCTGATCGATCCGCAGGGTCGGTCGAAATCGGTGGTGGGCCGCGAAGCAGCGTCCACGACATCAGGCGCAACGACCTCGCGCAGATGCTCGACGGCGCGGTCCACGACCTGCGCACGCCGCTCGGCGCGATCTCCGGCTGGCTCGAAGTGCTGGAGAGCGAACTGGGCGAAGTCGAGGGCGTGGTCGGCAAGGCCGTGGCCGGCCTGCGGCGTGCCGTCGACGAACAGGTGCGGATGGTGCAGCAATTCAGCCATGCCTCCAGCGTCCTGCATGAGCCGTTCGACCCCTCGCGCCGCGCCGTGTTGGTCGATCGGCTGCTGACGGCGGCGTCGCGACTCGATCCGGAAGAGGACTCCCGCATCGGTTCGCTCGAGCACCTGCGCGGCCGCTCGTCGGCGCGATGCATCGACGGCGGCGATCGTCTCGATGACGGGCTGCTGATCTTCCTCCGACTGCTGGCGATCGCCACCGTCGAGGCCGGAGGCGGGTTTACGATCGACGGCGACGACCAGGGCCTAGTGGTCCACCTGCAGTCGCGGCAGCAGGCAGCGGAATCGTTGCTGGCGTTTTGCAACGGCCTCAATCGGTCGGCAGCCAAGCGGGCCAGCATGCCGTTGCCGATCCTCTGGGCGGCGCGCACGGCGCTGATCGACTCGGGGCTCGAGCCCGGTGCCCGGGTGGCGCGGCGCAGCCCGCCGTCCGTTCCGGCCAGCACCACGCCCGGCACGGTTCGCGTCGAAGGCGACGCTCCGAAGGTCGACATGATCGTCTGGCTGCGGATCGTCGATCCGTTGGTCGAGACCGCGTCGTCCCGGGGCCGGGATCGGGTCGACCGCTCCGGTCGCCCCGATCCCTCGTCGCTGTTTCCCGACAACGGACGGCGCGGCGCCGGCGAGAGCGCCCAGCGCGGCCGTCATGGCGCGCGCGAGGAGCCCGAGCTCCCGGCACGCGGCGGCAAGAAGACCGCGGCCAGCCCGGGGCTCGCGGCGGTCGGTGCGCTGGCTACGGCGACGCCACTCGGCAGTGACGTGGTCGCCGGCGCGCCTGGCCTTGGAAGCGGTCTCGACGGCAACCTCGGCGCGGTGATCGATGCGACCACGCTCGGTGCCGGGCTGGGCACCCCCGGCTTCACGACCGGGGGTCTCGGTGCTGCGGGGCTCGCCGGGGCCGATCTCGCCGGCGCCGGACTGGCCGGGTCAGGGCTCGGGACGGCGGCGATGATCGGCACCGCCCAGGCGGCAAGCGCCCAGGAAGCCGAGGACGTCGATCCGGGCGGTCGGACGATCCTCGTCGTCGACGACCAGAAGGAAATCCGCGAGATGCTGGCGCTGTGGCTGCGCTGCCATCAGTTCCAGGTCGTGGTCGCCGGCTCGGCCAAGGAGGCGCGCCAGCGGCTGGCCGAAAGCGGCGAAATCCAGGCCGCGCTGATCGATATCCGGATGCCCGACGAGGACGGCATATCGTTGTTGCGCAGCATCCGTGACCGCGAGAGCGAGCGCGGGGAGCGCCGGATGCCGGCACTGGCGATCACGGCGCAGCCATCGTCGGAGACCCAGACCTCGGCGCTGCAGGCGGGCTTCTCGGGCCTGCTCGCCAAGCCGCTCAAGTTGCGCCAGTTGATCGAACTGGTCGAGAAGCTGCACTGACCTCTCGGGTCGGCCGGGCGCTGTCGGTTAGGGTCGCAGCTTCGTCACGCGGCCGGGCCGGGCGGCGCTACGCGGTTAGCGGGCGCGTCAACAGGACCGGTTCGTCGCCCACGGTGCGCTGGAGGGTAAAGCCAGCGCGACGCGCCAGCGCCTGCATCGCCCCGTTGCCGTCCCCGGTCCGGGCGCGGACCGATCGGTAGCCGACACGGGCCGCCGCGCGCAGCAACTCGGCCAGCAGGGCGCGGCCGACCCCATGGCCGCGGAGCGCCGGGTCGACGACCAACCCGAAGCGGGCCGCCCCCTCGATTCTCGGATCGCCGACGATCCCGCCGAGGCCGACGAGATGCTCACCACGGATATCGATCGTACCGAGGGTCACGGTGCTGGCTGTCGCCGGTCGCCAGTCGAGGCTGCGGATGATGGTTTCCACCGATGTAGCGCCGCGCAGGGTACCGCAGCGACCGAGTAGGCGCTGCATCGCGGGGCAGTCGTCGAGATCGAGGGTGCGTACGACCAACGGGCCGATCTCGGTCAGATCGACGGGTCGATCTTCGACGTCGGTGGTCGCGAGCGCGCCGTCCATTGCCGCCATCGTCACTGGCTCCTCGATTTGCGCTGGGGAAGCTCAGAGCAGACCATTGCCATGGGCAACGTGGCGACCGCCGGCGGCCGAGCGGCGGCCGATTCCCGACGACGGGCGGTTGCCGTTGCGTCCCGGCGACATCGGAGTGGTCGGCGGGCTGCATCGAGCGCCGCTTGTCGCGGGGTGAAGTCCTAGCGTTGGGCGGCCACTCGCGTCTTCAGGCGCGCGTACCAGTCGAGGTACGCCTGTGCTGCCCGACCCCACGAATGGTCGGTGGTCATTGCCGTGGTCATCCGCTCGCGCCAGGCCGCGGGCGCGTCGAACAGGGCCCGTGCTTCGCGCACCGCGCCGGCCAGCGCGTCGGGCTCGGCCGCCTCGAACACGAAACCGTTGCCTTCGTGGACGGTGTCGGCGAGTCCCCCGGTCCGGCGGACGACCGGCAGGGCACCGTAGCGCATCGCGTACATCTGGGTCAGGCCGCAGGGCTCGTAGCGCGAAGGCACCAGCATCAGGTCGGCGCTGCCGTAGATCCGGCGCGCCAGTCCGTCATCGAAGCCGATCCGGGTCACCATCCGACCGCGGTGGCGGGAGGCGAGCGCGATCAATGCCGCCTCGAGTTCACGATCGCCGCTGCCCAAGACGAGGAGGTCGCAACCGGCGTCGAACAGCGCCGGAGCAGCGGCGGCCACCAGGTCGATCCCTTTCTGCTCGGCGAACCGGCTGACGACGCCGGCCAGCAGCGGCCGTCGGTCCGCCGCTGCCGCTAGCCCGACTTCGGCGGCGAGCGCGATCCGGTTGCGGTCGCGGGCGTCGAACAGTTCCTGGTCGATGCGGCGCGTGTCGAACCGGTGCGGCAGCGCGACATCGGTGCCCGGATCCCACTGGACGGTGTCGATGCCGTTGAGGATGCCGATCGGCAGGTCGCCGCGATGGCGGAGCACACCGTCCATCCCGTGACCGATCGCCGGCATGACGATCTCGCGGGCATGGGTCGGGCTGACGGTGCCGACGCCGGTCGCAGCGACCACGCCGGCCTTGAGGAATGACAGCTGGCCGTGGTACTCGAGGGCGCCCGGATGCCAGTCGCTGGCCGGCAACCCCAGGTCGGCGAGACGCGAGGGCGGAAACAGCCCCTGATAGCCGATATTGTGGATCGACAGCGCCGTCGGCACCGACGGCCCGGGGCGGGAACGCAGCCACCATGGGGCGAGCGCGCCGTGCCAGTCGTGGACGTGGAGCAGATCGGGGCGCCAGTCGGGATCGAGGCCGCCTCCGGCCAGCTGCGCGGCGATCCAGCCGAGCAGGCCGAAGCGCAGCGCATTGTCGGGCCAGGGACAACCACCGCTGTCCTCGTATGGTCCACCTTCGCGCTCGTAGCGCCACGGGCAATCGAGGATGTACCAGAGGAACCCGGGCGCGCCCGAGCTGCTGCCGTCAGC
>JBEVJQ010000060.1:0-5349 GCA_040510055.1 Burkholderiaceae bacterium
ACCCGCCACGAAACGAACGGCGAGGGGAACTTCCCGGTCGGGGTAATCGGGATCATCGCCACGCCGATCGCCGGCACGCGCAGTTTCTCGGCGGCCGAGAGGCCGACGAAGGCGGTCAGGCCCGAGACGAGGAGGGCGTCGCAGCCTTGTCCCGCCGCGAGGGCGTCGCGCAGCCAATCGGCCGCCTGGGGGTTGGCGATGTCGGCGAGCGCGCGTAGCGCCGCGTTGGGGCGGCCGGCCTGCGCGATGACGCTGCCGATGGTGCCGCTTGCGGGTCCGCGTGCATCCGGTCCGCCTGCATCCGGTCGGCGCGCATCCGGTCGGCGCGCATCCGGTCGGCGGCGCCGGTCTCCGTCGCCACGCTCGGTGCGGCCCCCTTCGTCGACGCCGCGAATGTCGCCGCCAAGTGGCTGAGCCGGGACCCCGAGTGCGTCGGCCGCGTGCAGCGTCGAGCGATCGGCAAGCAGCCGGACTTCGTGGCCGGCATCGATCAGCGCGCGGCAGAGCACGGCGATCGGACGGGTGTCGCCCTCGGTTCCGCAGGTGATGGCGAGCAGGCGCAACGGGGGCCAGTCACTCCATCAGGTCGGCTGATCCAGCGTCCATGGCATTCGTGCCGACCGCGCCCTCAGTCGTCATACCGCGGGTAGCCTCCGGGCTCGGCCACGAGGAGCCGCAGCATGGCTGGCCACTCGAGTTCGCCGAACGGTCGGCGTGTCCCCGGTTGATAAAGGTGGGCGGAGCGCTGCAGGGTCGCCTCGTCGGGCAGAGCGATCTTGTCGATGCCCGCGGCCATCGCGTCGACCTGCGCACGACATGCCAGCTCGAGCTGGTACATCAGGTTGAAGGCCTGCGGCACGGACGGACCGCAGACCAGCAGCCCGTGGTTGCGCAGAATCATCGCGTCGTGGCGCCCGAGGTCGCGAACCAGCCGTTCCTGTTCGGCCAGATCGACCGCCGGGCCCTCGAAGTCGTGCTGGGCGATGTGGCCGTGGAAGCGTGATGCGGTCTGCGTCATGGGGAGCAAGCCGCAGCGCATTGCCGAGACGGCCATCCCGGCGCGCGTATGGGTGTGGATCACGCAATGGACGTCACTGCGGGCGCGGTGGATGCAGCCGTGGATGACATAGCCCGACTGGTTGATCCCGTACGCGGTGTCCGGCTTGCGGTGCACGTTGCCGTCGAGGTCGATCTCGACCAGACTCGAGGCAGTGATCTCCTTGAACAGCAATCCGTAGAGATTGATCAGCAGTCGACCCGGCTTGTCGGGGATCGATGAAGTGATGTGGTTATAGATGAGGTCGGTCATCCCGTAGCGGTCGACCAGCCGATAGCAGGCGGCCAGATCGGTGCGGGCCTGCCATTCAGCCCCGCTGACGCGCCCCTTCAACGACGGGAAATCGACATCGAATCCGTCGCGCATCGACGGCCCCTCCGCACAATGTCTGCTGATTCATGGTAGCGCAGCACCTCGGCTGCAGTCGCCTGGTGCCACCGCGCTGCCATATCTCTCGGCCAAGGTGTCGGCGTTCGCCGCAGGCCCGGCAGCCGCAGGCCCCGCAGCCGCAGGCCCCGCAGCCTCAGGCCGGGCAGCCTCAGGCCGGGCCGGCGATCTTGCTCAGTGGATCGGCGATCTCCTCGAGGCCCTTGCCCTCGGCGTCGACACCGTACTTGAGGGCGACCAGCCCCCCGGCCAGCATCATCGCCGCGCCGATCAGATAGCCGACGAACAGCGGCCCGCGGTCGGTGGCATCGCCGATCAGTTCACCGTAGAACCAGGGCGCGAATGCCCCGGCCAACTGCGCCACGGCGAAGAAATACGAGATCGCCTGGCCACGGACCTCGAGCGGAAAGATCTCGCTTACCGTCAGATAGGCGGACGACGCGCCGGCCGAGGCGCAGAAGAACGCCACGCACCAGAACGCGGTGTGCGTGACCGCGTCGAGCACGCCGTCGCGGAACAGGAACGCGGACACCGCGAGGACGATGGCCGAGATCCCGTAGGTCGCGAAGATCATCCGACGCCGACCGAGGGTGTCGAACAGCGGCCCGAGCAGCAGCGGGCCAGCGAGATTGCCGAGCGCAAACGGAAAGAAGTAGAGCGAGGCCTGCGACGCGTTGAGTCCGTAGAAGTTCTGCAGCACCAGCGCATAGGTGAAGAAGATCGCGTTGTAGAGGAATGACTGGCTGATCATCATCGACAGGCCGAGCAGCGTGCGCGTCGGATATCGGCGCAGGAAGACCTCGACCAGCTGTGCCGGCGAAATGCGATCGCGCGCCTTCAGGCGGATTGCGCGCTGGGGCGCCACCGGGGACAGCGTCACACCCTGGGCGCGGGCGCTGGCCTCGATGCCGGCCACGACCCGCTCGGCTTCGTCGCCGTGGCCATTGGTGACCAGCCAGCGCGGCGTCTCCGGAATCGCACGCCGCAACCAGATGATGCCGATCCCCAGTACCGGCCCGACGAAGAAACCGATCCGCCAGCCGACGTCTTCCGCGACCAGCGCGTGGTCGAGGAGGAACAGATTGGCGAACGCGCCGATGGCGGCGCCAGCCCAGTAGGTGCCGTTGATGGCAATGTCGACGCGACCGCGATAGCGGGCGGGGATCAACTCGTCGATCGCCGAGTTGATCGCCGAGTATTCGCCCCCGATCCCCATGCCGGCGACGAACCGCCACAGGTACAGGAACCACGGCGCGGTCGCAAACCCGGCCATGCCGCTGCCGATCAGGTAGACCAGCAGCGTGACGATGAAAAGCTTGCGTCGGCCCAGGCTGTCGGTGAGCCGTCCGAAGGTCAGCGCCCCGATCACCTGTCCAAGCAGGTAGAACGTGCCGGCCAGCGCGACCTGCGACGTATCCATCCCGAGCGACCGGGCGTATCCGGCGGCGGCGACGAGCTGGATCTCGAGCCCATCGAGAATCCAGGCAACGCCCAATCCCAGGACGACCATCCAGTGAAAGCGCGTCCACGGCAGGCGGTCCATCCTGGCCGGGACGAGGCTGACGATCGAGCCGTCGGGCAGGTGGCGGTCCTGGTGGACGGCGCCCGAGCCACTGGATGGCTGTCCCTGTTCGCTGGCGCTGCTGGATGCTCGCGGCTGTTCGGTGGATCCGGTCATGGACTCCGTGGAGCGCCGACCGGCCGACCGCCCGCCGCGCTCGCGATAACGGTCGGGCAGTGCCACGAGGACGATACGCTCGACCAGTTCTGCGATCCCGGCAGCGCATTAGCCAGCCCGGGCACGGGCAATGACCTCGCGGTCAACCGAGAGCTGTCAGCATGATAGGCGTAGATGCCGCTGTCGAGTGCAGGGGTTGGTCCGGCAGAAGGAGTCGGTCGCTGCGCTAGACTGGAAAACGGAGGGAGATCCCGCAAATGAGCGCGACTGCACCGGCCGAACTGGTCGAACGCCTCGTCTACGCCAACCGCATCCTCTACGATCAGGGCGTGGTCGATGGCCTCGGCCACGTCAGCGTCCGTCATCCGGACACCGCCGACGTCTACCTGCTGTCGTGCAATCGCGCGCCGGCGCTGGTCCAACGTGCGGACATCGTCTGCTACGACCTCGATGGCGAGGCCGTTTCGGCGACCACCGAGCGGCCCTACCTCGAGCGCTTCATCCACGGCGAGATCTATCGCGCACGGCCCGATGTCGTGGCCGTCGTCCACAGCCATTCGCCGAGCGTGATCCCGTTCGGCGCCGTCGGCCAGCCGCTGCGGCCGATCTTCCACATGGCCGGCTTCCTCGGCGAGGGGTCGGCGCATTACGAGATCCGCGACGGCGCCGGTGATACCGACATGCTGATCCGCAGCCCCGAGCTGGGCCGGTCCCTGGCAGCGGCGCTCGGCCGCCGCAGCTGCGTGCTGATGCGCGGTCACGGTTCGACCACTGTCGGAGACTCGATCGAGCAAGTCGTCTATCGGGCGATCTATGCCGAGGTCAACGCGAAGCTCCAGCTCCAGGCATTGGCCCTCGGCGATGTGACCTGGCTCAGCGCCCGCGAGGCGGAACTGGCCGCGGCGACCAATGACGGCCAACTGCACCGTTCGTGGGCGCTCTGGTGCCGGCGCGTCGGTTCGATCGACTGACGGTCAGCGCCTCGCGGGTCCAGGCGAGCCGGACGCGCCGCGCCACAACCAGAGCCCGGTGATGGCCAGCAACGCCGTCGCCAGCGCATTGGCCCAGTCCAGTGCGCCGAGTCCCGCCCACGACGTCGGGCCGATCGCGCGAACCAGGACCGGGCCGGCTATCTGCCCGGCGGCAAACGCCACGGTCATTCGTGCCAGTAGCGGGGTCGGGTCGTCGGGCGTCTGCTCGCGTGCCAGTTGCAGGCCGGCCATCGTCGCCACCATGAAGGTTCCGCCGACGAGGATTGCCGCCGCTGCCAGCGACCAGAGCGCCGTCGTCAACAGCGGCAGGGCCGTGCCGGCAGCCATGATGCCCTGGGCCAATGCCCAGACCCGGCGCCGGGGCCAGCCCGAGAGCCAGCGTGCCGCGGCGCCGACCGACAACGCGGCGGCCAGTCCGAACAGCGGCCAGATCAGGCCGAAGATCAGCGGGTCGGCGACCTGTTCGCGAGCCATCGCCGGCAGGAAGGTGGCCGGAACGATGTAACCGAAGCCGAAAGTCCCGTAGCAGAGCACCAGCGCGAGGTTCCGGCGAGGCGCCGGGGCCGCCGTCGCGGCGTCGGGGCCTTCGTGTGTCGCGAGTGGTTGGCCGACGTCGGGGCGCACGGTCGTCGCGAGCGGTTGGCCGACGTCGGCGACAGGCCGGCCGCGCGCACCGGTCGGCGGATTGGCCGCGGCGCTGTCGATGCCGATCCAGGCGACCAGCGCACCGGCCACCGACAGCAGTCCGAGTTCCAGCCACAACAGCGCGGCGGACTGCTGGCCACCGAGCCAACTGATCAAGCCGGCGACAGCGATTCCCGACCCGACCCCGGTATAGATCCAGGCGCCGTGGGCCGCTGCTTGCAGACGAGCGAGTGCGGCGAGCCCCCAACTGCTGGCGAACACCAACGTCCAGGCGCTGAAGACGCCGGCCGCACCGCGCAGCAGCGCGCCGGCGAGGGCAGCCGCCGGCCCCGAGACGAGCGCGATTGCGAGCGTCGTCAGCGCCACGCCGACCAGGGCCCAGCGCAGGCCGCGACCCGCGTCACGAGTCACCCGCGACGCGGTCAGGGCTCCGACGAGGTAGCCGACGTAGTTCGCCGCCGCCCATTCGGCACCGGTGGCCGCGGTGAGCGTGCCGTCGCGCAGCATCAGCGGCAGCAATGGCGTGAACGCGAAGCGGCCGATCCCCATCGCCACAGCGAGCGAGACGACGCCGATGGTCACGATGCGCC
>JBEVJQ010000061.1:0-6357 GCA_040510055.1 Burkholderiaceae bacterium
TGACGACGTCGCCGAGGAAGCAGAAGCTCGCCGAGGCGCCGCCCATGGTCGGATCGGTCAGCACGGAGATGTACGGGATCCGCGCCTCGGCCAGCAGGGTCAGCGCCGCCGTGGTCTTGGCCATCTGCAGCAGCGAGAACAGCCCCTCCTGCATCCGTGCGCCGCCCGACGCGGTGATCGAGACGAAAGCCGAGCGTGCCTCGATGGCTGCCGCGACCCCACGGACGAACCGCTCGCCGACGACCGAGCCCATCGACCCGCCCATGAACTCGAACTCGAAGCAGGCGACGACCGCGGGCTGCAGCTGGATCGTCCCGCTCATGACGACCAGGGCTTCGCTCTCGCCCGACCGGGTGACCGCTTCGCTGACGCGATCCGGATACTTGCGCAGATCCCTGAATTTCAGCGGATCCTGTGGTGTGATCCCGGTTCCGATCTCGATCCGGTTGTCAAGATCGAGCAGCCAGTGGATCCGCGTCCGCGCCTTGACCCGCATGTGGTAATTGCACTTCGGGCAGACGTTGAGGTTCGACTCGAGATCGGTCGAATAGAGGACGGCATCGCAACCGGGGCACTTGAGCCACAGGCCCTCGGGGACCTTGCCCTTGGCGGTGCCGTCGGAGCGCTTGATCCGCGGCGGCAGGATTTTCTCGAACCAGGTCAAGACACCACTCCGGCAGCGACGCGGCTACGGGCGCCGTCGATCGCGGTTCGCACGGCGCCGAGAAAGGTCTCGAGCCGCTCGGCCGCGGCAGCGGCGGGGCCGTCGCCGACGACCTCGATCACCCGCGTGCCGATCACCACGGCGTCGGCGAACGCGGCGATCCGAGCCGCCGTGGCGCCGTCGCGGATGCCGAAGCCGACACCGACCGGGAGCCGCACCGCCTGGCGCAACCGGGACACCTGGCGGGCGACATCGTCGGTGTCGATGTGGGCGGCGCCGGTCACGCCCTTGAGCGAGACGTAGTAGACATAGCCGCGCGCGGCCTGGGCGACGGCATCGATCCGCTGCCGGTCGGAGGTCGGCGCAAGCAGGAAGATGGTGTCGATACCGCCGCGAGCGATCGGCTCGGCGAGGCCCTCGCCTTCCTCGGGCGGGCAGTCGACCAGGAGCACCCCATCGACGCCGGCGGCCCGGGCCCGTTCGACGAACACGGCCACCCCCATCCGTTCGACCGGGTTGCAGTACCCCATCAGGACGACAGGGGTCGCTCGATCGCGCTCGCGAAACCGGGCCACTGCCGCCAGGACATCGACCAATCGCGTGCCGCCCGCGAGCGCCTGTTCACTGGCGCGCTGAATCACCGGACCGTCGGCCATCGGATCGGAGAACGGCACGCCCAACTCGATCAGGTCGGCACCGCCGCGAACCATCGCCTCCATCAGCGGCACCGTCGACGCCGGGCGCGGGAAGCCGGCGGTCAGGTACGGAATCAGCGCGCAGCGGTCGGCCTCACGCAGCCGCGCGAAACAGGCGGCGATCCGCGACGAACGGGCGCCGGCGTCGTTCAGCGCTTCAGCCGGCGCTTCAGCCATGACCCGCTGCCCGATGTGGCGAGCGCGTCTGCACCGTGTGGATATCCTTGTCGCCGCGGCCCGAGAGATTGACCAGGATGACCTGATCCTTCGGCAGCGTCGGCGCGGCGCGCGCCGCCCAGGCCAGCGCGTGACTCGACTCGAGCGCGGGGATGATGCCCTCGATCCGGCAGCAATCGTGGAACGCAGTCAACGCCTCGGTGTCGTCGACGACCTCGTAGCGCACCCGGCCACTATCCTTCCACCACGCGTGCTCGGGGCCGACGCCGGGGTAGTCGAGTCCCGCCGAAACCGAGTGGGTGTCGACGATCTGGCCGTCGGCGTCCTGTAGCAGGTAGGTCCGATTGCCGTGCAGCACGCCGGGGCGGCCAGCGGTCAGCGATGCCGCATGGCGTCCCGAAGCAAGGCCTTCGCCTCCGGCCTCGACGCCGACCAGTCCGACCGTCTCGTCGCCGAGGTACGGATGGAAGATGCCGGCTGCATTCGAGCCGCCGCCGACACAGGCCACGACGAGGTCCGGTTGCCGACCGATGGCCGCCGGCATCTGCTCGCGGCATTCGCGGCCGATCACCGACTGGAAGTCGCGGACCATCATCGGATACGGATGCGGGCCGGCCACCGTGCCGAGGATGTAGAAGGTGTTTTCGACGTGCGTGACCCAGTCGCGCATCGCCTCGTTGAGCGCGTCCTTCAGGGTCTTCGACCCCGACTCGACCGGCACGACGGTGGCCCCGAGCAGTTCCATCCGGTAGACGTTCTGCTGTTGCCGCCGGATGTCTTCCGAGCCCATGTAGACCACGCATTCCATTCCGTAGCGGGCCGCCACGGTGGCCGTAGCCACCCCGTGCTGGCCGGCGCCGGTCTCGGCGATCACGCGCGGTTTGCCCATCTGCCGTGCCAGCAGCGCCTGGCCGACGGTGTTGTTGACCTTGTGCGCGCCGGTATGGTTCAGGTCCTCGCGCTTCAACCAGATCTGCGCGCCGCCGAGCCGTTCGGACCAGCGCCGCGCGTGATAGACGGGAGTCGGCCGGCCGACGAACCGCGCCAGCTCGTCATCGAGTTCGGCGACGAATGCCGGATCGTTGCGCCAGCGCTCGTAGGCGTCGCGCAACTCCGCGAGCGCATGCATCAGCGTCTCGGCGACGAACAGGCCGCCATAGGGGCCGAAATGCCCTCGGGCATCCGGTAGATCGTAGGGTTTCATCGGCGGTGCGCTCGCTTGCCCGTGAGGGTTCAGCCGCCCGCGGCGGTGGCCGCGCGCTTCCCGTCAGCCGCACGCACGGCCTCGACGAACGCCTCCATTCTAGCCAGATCCTTGACCCGCGCCGAACCGCCCTGGATCCCCGACGATGTATCGACTGCGAACGGTCCGAGCCGCTCGATCGCGGCGCCGACATTGCCGCCGTCGATGCCACCGGAGACGATGAGCCGCGAACTGTCGTGGCCCTGGGCCCGGGCCCAGTCGAACACCAGTCCGCTGCCGCCGAAACCGGCGCTGGCGCTGTCGAGCAGGTGGTACTCGGCAGCACCGTGCGCCGCGATCGCAGCGCCAAGATCGTAGCCGGCGGTGATCCGATGGGCCTTCCAGTGTCGCAGACCCAGCGCCGCGGCCTCTTCGGGCCGTTCGTCGCCGTGCAACTGGATGACGTCGAGCCCCACGGTATCGCGGGTGCGGGCGATCAGCGCCGGCGCGGCATTGACGAACAACCCAACGGCCACGACGAACGACGGCAACCGGCGGCGCAACTCGCGCGCCGTCTCGGGATCGAGGTAGCGCGGGCTGGGCTCGTAGAACACGAGCCCGATCGCGTCGACGCCGAGCCGCACGGCGGCATCGACATCGCCGGGACGGACCAGGCCGCAGAACTTGATCCGGGTTCGCATCGGTCTCAGCAGGGTCACGAGAGCGGGGTCGGGAGGCGGGTTCTCCGGTGAGCCGACCGAGCCTTGCGCCCGTTCTCAGGCAAGCCCGCTCAGCGTCGTCATCGTGACGTCGCCGGTATCGGCGGCCGGCAATCCGAAGTGCGGATCATAGCGAACCGACAGCAGATAGAGCCCGCTGGCGGCGAAGGTCGGTGCTGCCCGTGACCGGTCGCGCGACGCGAGCACGGCCCGAGGCCAGTCGACTGGTTGTCGTCCGTCGCCGGCGTAGATCAGCGTTCCGACGAGACTGCGGACCATGTGATGGAGAAACCCGTCGGCGGTGATCCGCATCAGCACGAACGGCCCGTCGCGGTGCCAATCCAGTCGCTCGATCGTGCGAATCGGTGTCTTCGCCTGGCACTGGCTCGAGCGAAACGCGCTGAAGTCGTGGCGACCGACGAACGGTCGCGATGCCGCCCAGAGTCGTCCGTCGTCCAGTGGCCGCCGGCTGTAGCCGGCGCGGTGACGCCACAACGGGCTCGGCTCGCGCCCCTCGTAGACCACGTAGCAATAGGTTCGTGCCCGCGCCGAACGCCGGGCATCGAAGGCCGCCGGGACCGGCCGCGCCCAGCGCAGACCGATCGCCTCGGGCAGGAATGCGCGGGTGCCCCGGACCCAGGCCGATTCCGGCCGCTCGGCCCGGGTCTCGAAGTGGATCACCTGGCCTACGGCGTGGACGCCGGCGTCCGTGCGTCCGGCGCAGCGGGTCGCGATCGGGGCGCCAGCCACTGCACCCAACGCCGCCTCGATCCGGTCCTGGATTGCCGCCGGCCGTCCCTCGCCCTGCGGCTGCGTCTGCCAGCCGGCGAGGCCAGTCCCGTCGTAGCAGATGCCGGCGGCCCAGCGCACCGGGTCGGCGCGATCGTCGCTGCTCAAGGCGTGGCTCCCGTTGGCTGCGCCCTCGCGCCCCGTCGTCCGGACCCGGAAATGACAAGGGCCGGGTCAGACCCGGCCCCGCCAGAGCGCTCCGTGGTCAGATCCGCGCCAGCATGTCCTTCGCTTTCTGTTGCTGATTGGCGTCGCCGCCACGCAGCACTTCCTGCAGCAGCTCGCGTGCCCCTTCCTTGTCGCCGATCTCGCCGTAGGCCGATGCCAGGTCGAGCTTGCTGGCCATCTCCTGCCACTGGCCCGAACCGGCACCCGTCAACGTCGACGGGCCCGACCGCGTCGAGGGCTCGAGGTCGAGCCCGATCGCCGACAGATCCAGATTCTGGCGGGTCTCGGTCATACCGCCATTCGACGCCGACTGGCTGGCAAGGCTCTCGAGCGCCGGCATGTCGACGTCGAAGTCCGAATCCGCTGGCTTGCCCGGCTTCGTGTCGAGATCGAGCGACGGCATCTCGACACTCGGCAGCAGCGACGGCGGCCCGATCCGCGACGAGGCGAAGTCGAGGGCGTCGTCGAACTCCTTGCGCGACCGCGCCGCGTCGTCGGGCTTGAAGCCGGTCGGCTCGAAGTTCAGGTCGACCGGCTCGTCGACCTGCTGCTTGCGGACGAGGGTCGATGGCCCCAGGCGGCCGTTCTCGAACGTCGGGATCGGGGTGGTGAACGTATCCGGACCGAAGGCACCCGTCGCCGGACCGCGATCCGCGCCGAACGAACCCGTTGCCGGGCCGCGATCGGCGCCGAAAGCACCCGTTGCCGGGCTGGTTGCCGGCGCACCGTCGCCTTCGTCCTGGACCGTCACCGGTCCGGAGATCGTTTCGGGGTTGACCGTCGTGAACGGCGCGACAGCGGTATCGGAACCGATGTCGGCGTCGGATTCGCCGTAGGAAGCGGGACCGCCGACAACGGCGGCACTGTAGACCGGATTGTCCGCGTCGAGCGCTGCGCCCATCGCCGCGACTCGGGCCCACTCCTCGTTGTGGCCGCCCGTCATCTCGTACATCTCGCGCGCGAGCGTCTCGAACGACTGGACGTCCTTGCGACCCGAATAGATCTCGAGCAGCTTCAGGCGAATGGCCTGGCGCTCGGGCTGACGCTTGAGCGCTTCCTTGAGGATTTCCTCGGCCTGCGCTTCGCGGCCGTAGGCGATGTAGACGTCGGCTTCGGCGATCGGATCGACCTCGGTCGGGCTCGCCTCGCTCATCGTCGTGATCTGGGTCGAGATGCCGCTTCCGGTCGTGGTGTCGACGCTCTGGCCACCCGTGGTCCCGAACAGCGAGTTCGATGTGAACGCGTCGGCTGCGACCAGGCTGTCCTCGAACTTCTCGCCCTTTCGGCGCCGCAACGCGAACCAGGCCCAACCGGCACCCAGCAGCGCCAGGCCGCCGATGGCCGGCAGTACGATCGGGTTGTCGAGCAGGCCATCGACAAAGCCACCCTCGGGCGCCGGGGTCGCCGGCTCGACGCGTGCGATCGGCGGCGTCGGCTGGGCCGGCGTGCTCGCTGGCGCGTCTGCCGTGCCAGTGGCCGACGGGGTACCAGTCGGCGCCTTCGCGACCTCGGCGGCCTTGGCCGCTTCGGCGCGGGCTGCCTCGGCTTTTGCGGTTTCTGCCTTGGCCGCGCTGGCCTTGGCGGCTTCGGACTTCGCGGCTTCGGCTTTGGCGGCTTCGGCTTTGGCGGCTTCGGCTTTGGCGGCTTCGGCTTTGGCAGCTTCGGCTTTGGCAGCTTCGGCCTTGGCAGCTTCGGCCTTGGCGGCACCGGCCTTGGCGGCTTCGGCCTTCGCACTTTCGGCCTTTGCGGCTTCGGCTTTGGCAGCTTCGGCAGCCTTCGCCGCGCCGGCAGCGTCGCCCTTGGCGGCGTCGGCGCCCTTGGCTGCGCCGCCCTGGGCGACCGAACCGGTCACCGCCGCGCCGCTGGCGCGCAACTGGTCGAGCTGCGACTGCAGGTCGGCGAGCGACTTGTTCTTCAGCTCCAGCATCTTCTGCAGATCGGAGACATTACGCTCGAGCTGGG
>JBEVJQ010000062.1:0-16777 GCA_040510055.1 Burkholderiaceae bacterium
TTCAACGCCGTCTTCGGCCGCAGGACGTTGCCGGCATCGGCGAGCGAGGGTAGGTGCGCGGCGCCGGTAACGGCCAGCGCTGGCCGCCAGGTCCGGTTGAGGATCGCCTCGACCGGATCGGTGGTCACGGGCAGCGCATGGCCGAACGAACCGACCGGGACGTGGGCGCCGGCGTGGTCGCATCCGACCCAGGGAAACTGGCGCCAGACCGATTCGCCCACGATCGCGCCGGCTGCCCGTGCCTCGGCCAGGCGTTGCGCCGGAATGTCGGCGTGCAACTCGGGGATCAGGACCCGACCGCTATCGACGTCGTCGATCCGGTTGAGCAGCTTGCGGGCGATCCGGAACGACGACGGGACGATTCCGCTGGCCATTCCGGAGTGGACGCCCTGCTCCAGGATCTCGACCGTCAGTGTCCCGCCGGCCAGGCCGCGCAACGACGTGGTGACCCAGAGCTGGTCGTAGTTGCCACAACCCGAATCGAGTCCGCAGACGAGCTGGACGTCGCCCAGTCGGGCGGCCAGCGTCTCGAGGTAGGCCGGCAGGTCGGGGCTGCCCGATTCTTCGGAGGTCTCGATCAGGCCGACACAACGCGGCCGCCGTACACCGGCCGAATCGAGGCCGGCAATCGCTGCCAGCGCGGCGTAGATCGCGTAGCCGTCGTCGGCGCTGCCGCGGCCGTAGAGGCGCCCCGACTCGAGCACCGGACGATAGGGACCGAGGCCCTCGCGCCATCCGGTCATCTCCGGCTGCTTGTCGAGGTGCCCGTAGAACAGCACCGTCCGGTCGTCGCCGGCATCGGCGGTGGCCGGGCAGTCGAACACCAGGCATGGCGTCCGGCCCGGGAGTTCGACGATCTCGACCGCGAGACCGGCGATCGGCTGCTGCCGCGCCCAGTCGCGCGCGGCGACCACCACGGCCGCCAGTTCGCCGTGCTGCTGCCAGTTGCCGTCGAACACCGGCGACTTCGCCGGCACGCGGACGTAATCGACCAGGCGGGCGACGATGTCGTCATCCCACTTGCGGGTCACGAATCGGGTGATCTCGGATAGATCCATCGGCCTTCTCCTTCAGTCGTCGTCACCGACCACGAGCAGCAGCTTGCCGTCCTTGACGCGCACGGCGCGCAACACCAGTTTCGCCAGCGCCTGCTGCGCATTCTTATCGTCGAGGGTGTGAATCGGGGTCGTTCGCAATGATTCGGCGAGCAGGGTGCTGGCGAGTTCGGCCATCGGCTGCTGCCGCGCCGGCGGCACGTCGGGAAACCGCACTTCGGTGACCTTTGCCTGATCGAAATAGAATGCGCCCTCGGCCGGTTCGTAGCGAAGCGTGCCGGCCACCGCGATCTGGCCTGGTGCGAGCGCCTGGCCGCCGATTTCGGGTCGGGCGGCAGTGCGAAGGTGGACACGATCGTCACCGGCGCGCAGTTCGATCACCGGATCGGACAAGGTGACGCAGGCGATCATCAGCAGGCAATGCTGGCGCGGGAAGCGTTCGGCGACGCGTCGCGTCATCTCGTCGGCGCCGACCTCGTAGGTCCGTTGCGCGGCCAAGGCACCGGTCGTGATGCCCAGCAGCACCACGATCGCCAACCAGCCGCCAGCGCCGGCCCTGCGACCGCTCCGACGGTGACCCTGCCGGCGGCCCTGGCAGCGGCCGTCCGCGCTGTCGTGGCTGTCTTGTCGCTGGCTGCGTTGCACCCTGGCCATGGTCGATTGTCGCCGATCCAGCCATGGCCACCGATCCGACTGTGGCGGCCGGTCCGACTGTGGTGGCCAGTCCGACTGTGGCGGCCGATCCGGCTGGGCGGCCGATCCGGCTGGGCGGCCGATCCGGCTGTGACGACCGCGTCTGCCGACGCTGCGTCCGCCCGAGGCCCGGCGGTTGCGATAATCGGGCATGTCCGCCGATCGCCGCATCGCCCACGTCGACATGGATGCGTTCTATGCGTCGGTCGAACTGCTGCGGCGCCCGGAACTGGTCAGTCGCCCGGTGGCCATCGGTGGCCGCGGCGATCCCGAGAGCCGCGGCGTGGTCACCACGGCCAACTACCCGGCCCGCGTCTACGGCATCCGTTCGGGGATGCCCCTGGCCCAGGCTGCCCGGCTCTGCCCCGATTGCATTTTTCTGCCAGTCGACTTCACGGCCTACCGTGCCGCCTCGCGCCGGTTCAAGGCGGCGATCGCGACCATCACCGATCGCATCGAGGACCGCGGCATCGACGAGGTCTACGTCGATCTCGACGGCCTGCCGACTGCCAGCGAGGACGTTGGCCGCGCCCTCAAGCGGGCCATCGGCGAGACCACGGGACTGACCTGCTCGGTCGGGATCGCGCCGAACAAGCTGCTGGCCAAGATTGCGTCGGACCTCGACAAGCCCGACGGTCTGACCTGCCTGACCGCCGACGAACTCGAGCAGCGGATCTGGCCGCTGCCGGCAGGGCGGATCAACGGCATCGGCCCGAGGGCACGCGATCGGCTTCGGTCGCTCGGGATCGAATCCATCGGCGATCTCGCCGCGGCCGACCCGGTGCAGCTTCAGCGCCATTTCGGACTCGGCTACACGCGCTGGCTGATCGAAGCCGCCCATGGCCGCGACGATCGCCCGCTGTGCTACGACCAGGAGCCGCGATCGCGCAGTCGCGAGACCACGTTCGAACGCGACCTCGTCTGGGGCCGCCACGACGACGAGATTCGCGAGTTCGTGGGCGAACTGTCCGGCCAGCTCGCCCGCGACCAGCAGAGCGGCCACCATGCGGCGCGGACCATCGGGATCAAGCTGCGACTCGCCGACTTCACCATCGTGACCCGCGACTTGTCGCTCGCGCGCGCCACCGACGATCCGCTCGAGATCGAGCAGGCCGCGCTCGCCTGCCTTGCCCGTATTCCTTTCGCCCGCCTGCCTTCCGCCCGCCTGCCGTTCGCCCGTGTATTGGGCGAAGGCGGCAGATCGGCCAGTCCCACCGTCGGCGGCGAGTCCCGGCCGCGAACCCGCACCGCGCGCGCGATCCGGCTGATCGGCGTTCGCGCCAGCGCGATCGGGCCGCAGGCCGAACCCCCGCCCCAACTGTTCTGAACGCCATGAGCCATCCCGTACTCAATCCCCTCCAGTCACGGATTCTCGGCGTCCTGGTCGAGAAGCAACTGACCGTGCCCGATACCTATCCGCTGTCGCTCAATGCGTTGCGCTCCGGCTGCAACCAGAAGAACAACCGCGACCCGGTGATGAACGTCTCCGAGCCCGAACTCGCCACCGAACTCGATGCGCTGCGCGGCCTGTCGCTGGTGATCGAGTCGAGCGGCAGCCGCACGCTGCGCTACGAGCAGAACATCAAGCGGGTCCTGGAGATCGCCGGAGCAGCGGTGCCGCTGCTGGCCGTGTTGATGTTGCGCGGTCCTCAGACCGCGGCCGAACTGCGCCTGAATACCGAGCGGATGCAGCGCTTCGCCGATGCCTCGTCGGTCGAGGCGTTCCTGCAGGAGCTGGCCGGCCATTCCGCGGGCGCGCTGGTCATCGAACTCGACCGTCGGCCGGGCGAGCGCGAGCGGCGCTGGATGCACCGGCTGGTGCCCGACGACCGCCGCCTGACCGAGGCCCCGTCGCAGTCGGAGGTCACGACGTCGGCGCCACCGGGCATCGCGAGGCTGGCGCCGCCAGCCGCACGCTTCGAGACCGTCGCCGATGGCGTCGCGGAACGGCTGCAGGCGATCGAGGCGAGACTCGAGGCGCTCGAGCGCCGGATCAACGGCGTCTGAAGGCGCGCAACGACGGCCGACGGAACTGGCGCGTCGGTCGGGCCGTGACTGCGGCTACTGGTCGAGCTTGACGTTGGCCTCGCGAACGACCTTGCCCCATTTCTCGACTTCCTGGCGCAGGAAGGTCATCGCCTCGGCCGGCGTGTTGCCGACGGGGATCACGCCCATCTCTTCGAACTTGGTCTGCATCGTCGGCGCGGACAGCGCCTTGCGCGATTCGCCCGAGAGCCGGTCGACGATCGCGGGCGGCGTCGCGGCCGGCGCGAGCAGCATCGCCCACGACGACGAGACGAACCCCGGCACGCCGCTCTCGATGAAAGTCGGCACCTGCGCCACCGCCGCCATCCGACGGTCGCTCGCGATGGCGATAGCCTTGATCTTGCCGGCCTTGACCTGCTGGCCCATCGAGGACACGACATCGAACATCAGCTGGATCTGCCCTCCGATCAGGTCGGTCAGCGCTGGCGCCGTCCCCTTGTATGGGATGTGTGTCATCTTCGTGCCCGTGACGCTGTTGAAGTACTCCATCGACAGGTGGGCAGCGGCGCCGGTTCCGGAGGAGCCGTAGCTCAGCTTGCCGGGGTTCGCCTTGGCGTAGGCGACAAGTTCGGCCACGGTGCTGAACGGCGCATTGTTGTTGGCCACGAGGATCACTGGCGCCAGACTGATCACCGTGATCGGCGCGAAGTCGCGGATCGCGTCGAACGGCATCTTCTGGTACAGGCTCGGGTTGACCGAGTGCGCGGCGATGACGGTACCGATGGTGTAGCCATCGGGCGCGGCCTTGGCCACCATGTCGGCGCCGATGAGGCTGTTGGCACCCGGCTTGTTGTCGTAGACGATCGGCTGCCCGAGCGGCTTCACCAGCGCTTCGCCCAGGGTGCGGCCCATCGTGTCGGTATAGCCGCCGGGCGTATAGGGAATGACCATCCGGATCGGCCGGGCCGGGTAGCCCTGCGCCGACGCAACCGGCGGCAACGCGAGAAGGATCAGGCCGACCGCGGCGGCCACGACGGCTACGGCAGTCGGCCGACCCGCGGCTCGTGCGACACCGCGCAGCCGGACCGACGCGACCCCGGCTTCAGTGGCCGGCACCGGATTGCTGGCCGAGCCGACGCAATCGCGCCCGTCGCTGATCTCGTGGTCGGGCTTCTCCGCCGTGTTCGCCGTGTTCGCCGTGTTCGCCGCGTTCGTCGCGTTCGTCGCGTTCGTCGCGCTCGTCGTGTCGGTCGTGTTCGCGGTGTTCATCCTGATCGTCTCCGTGCGCCACACGGGATGAGCGGCCGCCGGTCGCGGACGATCACCATGCAGGCCCCATCGTACCCCGCACGCCGAGCGCCAACCGCAGGCGATGGACCTCGGGCGGTGACGGTGCTGGAACAGCCGCGGGCAGCGGCTACTCCCGGAACGATCATCGGGCGGTCGGCCGCCGCATCCACCGGCCCGAGCGCCAGCGCCAGAGATAGGCCACGGCGAGCAATCCGACGTAGACCACCGCTGCCCACCAGCCGCCGGCAGCGCCGGCACCGAGCCCGCCTAGCCAGGGGACGATGCCTGTCCCCGGTGCGAAAGTCAGCCAGTGGGTCAGCGGCAGGTAGACCGTCCAGACCAGGACGAACAGCACGACGGCAAGGAACCGCGTGTCGCCGGCGCCGCGCAGGCAGAAGCTGCAGCCGAGTTGTGCGCCGTCGAACAACTGGTAGCAGGCGGCGATCCACAACAGCGCGCAGCCGAGGGCAATCAGCCGCTCAGCGTCTGGACCGTCGCCGGCGAACCACGGGACCATGACCGGCCCGCCCAGGGCGATCAGGAAGCCGACGCCACCCATGTAGAGGGTCGACAACAGGATCACCCGGCTACCGACACGCCAGGCCCAGAGCCGGCTGCCGGCCCCGATCGACTGGCCGACCAGCGTCGTTCCAGCCATGCACAGGCCGATTCCCGGCATGAAGGCGATCGAGGTCAGCATCATCACGACCTGGGTCGCGGCGCCCTCGATGATCCCGACGCGTGTCATGATCAGTTGGAAGGCCGCCAGCCCCAGCAGGTCGAACGAGATCGACAACCCGATCGGAAGGCCGATGACGACGAGCGGCCAGACCAGTCGTGGCCGGAAACGCCAGGTCAGGTGGGTCGCGTAGCGCGCGCGCAATCGTGGCGACCACAGCAGCCAGCCGAACGCGAGCACGATGCCCACCGCCTGCGCCAGGTTCGTCGCCCACGCGGCACCGGCAATCCCCCAGTCGAGCCGGAACATCAGCAGTTCGTTGAACAATGCGTTGCTCGCGGTCACCACCAGGTTGATCAGCAGCGTGACCCGGACCTGGGAGGTCCCGTTGAAGAACGAATTCGCCGACCACAGGATCAGTCCGAGACCGGCACCGGCGCAACGCGGCCACCAGTACTCGACGGCCAGCGTGGCCACGGCCGGTTCGAGCCCGATATGCGGCAGCCACAGCGCCCCGGACCAGCCGAGCGCGACCAGCAGCGGCGCGATCAGCACGGCAGCCCAGGCGCCGTTCCAGGCCGCCGCCGACGCCCGCCGATAGCGGCCGGCACCGAATGACTGGGCAGCGAACGTCTGGACTGCGATCGCGACGCCGCCCGACAGCAGGATCACGCCGAGGATGATCCAGTGGATGGCGGCGATCGCGGCCAGCGCGACCGGCGAGATCCGGGCGATGAACCAGGTATCGGTCAGATTGAGCGCGGCCTGGAGCGACGAGTTCAGGAACAGCGGCAACGCCAGGCCGATGACGACGCGGATGTCGATCCGGCGTCGGCCATGGGCATCGAAACGCGAGGCCGGCAGCCAGCGCGTCGAGTCGACCGGGTCGCGCCCCCGGTCGTCGGCCGCCGCCGCTGATGCTAGAGCGGCTTCTTGATCCAGTTGCTGATTTCGCCGATCACACCGCGACGGAAAGCGAGCACGCAGATCACGAAGATGATGCCCTGCACCACCGTCACCCAGGCACCGAGTTGAGCCAGGTAGTTCTGCATCGTGATGATGATCGCCGCCCCGACGACCGGGCCGAACAAAGTTCCCATCCCACCTAGCAGCGTCATCAGCACCACCTCGCCCGACATCGACCAGTGGACGTCGGTCAGCGAAGCGAGCTGGAATACCAGCGCCTTGGTAGCGCCGGCCAGGCCCGCGAGCGCCGCCGACAACACGAAGGCGACCAGCTTGTAGCGATCGGTGTCATAGCCCAGCGAAAGCGCCCGCGGTTCGTTCTCGCGGATCGCCTTCAGGATCTGGCCGAACGGCGAGTGGACGATCCGCCAGATCAGCAGGAAGCCGACGAAGAACAACGCCGTTACCAGCCAATACATCGCCATCACGTTGTTGAGGTCGATGACGCCGAACAGCTTGCCGCGCGGGACGGACTGGATTCCGTCCTCGCCGCCGGTCCACGGCGACTGCAGATAAAAGAAGAACACCATCTGGGACAGCGCCAGGGTGATCATGGCGAAGTAGATCCCCTGACGGCGGATTGCCAGCAACCCGGTGACCCAACCGAGCGCGGTCGCGCATGCCGTCGCCGCGAGGATCGCCAGTTCGGGTGACAGCCCCCAGACCTTGGCGCCGTGGGCCGCGACGTAGCCGGCCGTGCCGAGAAACATCGCGTGGCCGAACGACAGCAGGCCGCCGAAGCCGATCAGCAGGTTGAAGGCGCAGCCGAACAGCGCGAAGCACATCACCTTCATCAGGAACACCGGATAGATCACCAGCGGCGCCAGCACGAAGAACGCCGCCATCACGATGAGCGCGATCCGCATCGCCCCGGAGTTGCTGGCGACGTGGCCCGACGTCGGTGCCGGCGTACGGTCCGGCGACCCGGCGCCCCCGGCGCTCGTACCGGCGGTCCGCCCCGCGTCCGAACCGGTGGCGGTCGCGGCAGCCGACCCGGTGGCGGCCCCGGCGGCGCCGGGAGGCAACGATGTCTGCGTCGTCATGTCGGTCCTACTTCTGAGTGCCGAACAGTCCGGCCGGCTTGATCAGCAGGACGATGGCCATGATCACGAAGATCACGGTGCTCGAGATCTCGGGGTAGAAGACCTTGGTCAGGCCCTCGATCAGCCCGAGCGCGAAGCCGGTCACGACCGCCCCCAGGATCGAGCCCATGCCGCCGATGACCACCACGGCGAAGACGATGATGATCAGGTCGGCGCCCATCTGCGGGCTGACCGAGTAGATCGGCGCTGCCATCACGCCGGCCCGAGCCGCCAGGCCGACGCCGAAAGCATAGGTCGTCGTGATCATCCGCGGGACGTTGATCCCGAACGCCTGGACCAGCTGTGGATTCTCGGTCGCGGCGCGCAGGTACGACCCGAGCTTGGTCCGCTCGATCACGAACCACGTGGCCAGGCAGACGACCGCCGAGGCTACGATGACCCAGCCGCGGTAGTTCGGCAGGAACATGAAGCCGAGGTTCCGGCCGCCGGACAGCTGCGGCGGAATCGGGTAGGGCTGCCCCGACGAACCGTAGTAGTTGCGGAACAGCCCCTGGATGATCAGCGCGAGGCCGAACGTCAGCAGCAGTCCGTAGAGGTGATCGAGCCTGTAGAGCCGCGACAACATCAGCCGCTCGATGATCGCGCCCGAGAGCCCGACGACGATCGGGACGATCAGCAGCGACCACCAATACCCCAGCCCGAGCATGTTCAGCAGCAGGTAGGCCACGAACGCGCCCATCATGTACTGGGCGCCGTGGGTGAAGTTGATGATGTTCAACAGGCCGAAGATGACCGCGAGCCCGAGCGACATCAACGCATAGAACGAGCCGTTGATCAGCCCGATCAACAGCTGCCCGAACAGCGCCTGGGAGGGTACGCCGAAGATCTCCATCTCGTCCGATCGTTGTTGTCGTTGGGTGCGGCGCCGGCCGTTGCCGGCGCCATCGGGCCTGGTAGCGGCAGCTTACTCCGATCCGCTACTTGACCAGTGAGCAGCCACCGTCGGCCAGCGGCCGGAACGCCTCTTCCGCCGGGATCGTCTGGCGGACCTTGTAGTAGTCGTACGGGCCCTTGGACTCCGCCGGCTTCTTGACCTCCAGCAGGTAGGCCGGATGGATCTTGCGGCCGTCGACGCGGATCGTCCCCTTGCCGAACAGCGGGTCATCGGTGGGCAGTTCCTTCATCTTGGCCACGGTCTTGGTGCCGTCGTCGGTCTTGCCGGCCTCGATCGCCTTCAGGTAATGGAGCACGGCGCCATAGACCCCGGCCTGCACCATCGTCGGATAGCGGTTGTTGTGGGCCGCCGCGAAGCGCTTGGACCAGGCCCGGGTCTCGTCGTTCAGGTCCCAGTAGAACGTCTCAGTGATCAGCAGCCCCTGCGCGGTCTGCAGGCCCAGCCCGTGGACGTCGGCCAGGAACACCAGCAGGCCGGCGAGGTTCTGCCCGCTCTTGGTGATGCCGAATTCCGCTGCCTGCTTGATCGAGTTGATCGTGTCGCCACCGGCATTGGCCAGGCCGATGATCTTCGCCTTCGACGCCTGGGCCTGGAGCAGGAACGACGAGAAGTCCTGCGTGTTGAGCGGATGCCGGACCTTGCCGACCACCTTGCCGCCGTTCTTGACCACCACGGCTTCGGTGTCACGCTCGAGCGCATGGCCGAAGGCGTAGTCGGCCGTCAGGAAGAACCAGCTGGTGCCGCCGGCCTTGACAACGGCGCTGCCGGTGCCGTTGGCCAGCATCCAGGTGTCGTAGGTCCAGTGGACGGTATTCGGCGAGCACGCCTTGCCGGTCAGGTCCGACGAGGCCGCGCCCGAGTTGAGGAAGACCTTGCCTTTGTCGCGCGTGACCTGGTTGACCGCCAGCGCCACCGATGAGGTCGGCACGTCGGCGATCGCGTCGACGTTCTCGGTATCGAACCACTGCCGGGCGATGCTGGAGCCGACGTCGGGCTTGTTCTGATGATCGGCCGAGACGATCTCGACCTTCATGCCCTTCTTCGCGGCGCCGAAATCCTCGACCGCCATCCGCGCAGCCAGCACCGAGCCGGGGCCGGCCAGGTCGGCGTAGAGCCCCGACATGTCGCTCATCACGCCGATCTTGACGACGTCGTTCGAGATCTGGGCGCTAGCAGGGCCGGCGGCCGTCGCAGCCAGGGCCGCGGCGACCAGCGAGGCGGTCAGCGTACGTTTCATGTTCGATCCTCCTTTGGATACAGGGCGAGAAGAAATCTCGGGACGCGTCGGAACCGGCGATCGGTGGACGGTCATTGGTGGACGGTCATTGGTGGACGGTGATCGGGCCGGTCATCGGCACGGTCATCGGCACGGTCATCGGGACAGGCATCGATCGATGGCATCGGTGGCTGGGCATCGGTGGATGGGCATGGACATCACGGCAGGCGGCCCCGGGTGCAGCCACCCAGCGGCCTGCGCTCAGACACCGAGGAACTCGTGCAGCATCTCCATCTTCGACTGCAGCTGCGCGGCAGCGAAGTTTTCGACGATCCGTCCGTGCTCCATCACGTAGAACTGGTCGGCCAGGGGCGCGGCGAAGCGGAAGTTCTGTTCGACCATCACGATGGTGAACCCCTTCTCGCGCAGCATCCGCACGGTGCGCGCCAGCGTCTGGACGATCACCGGCGCCAGGCCCTCCGAGATCTCGTCGAGCAGCAGCATCCTCGCGCCGGTTCGGAGGATCCGTGCCACGGCCAGCATCTGTTGCTCTCCGCCCGACAGCCGCGTACCCGGACTGTTACGACGCTCGTACAGGTTGGGAAAGATCTCGTAGATCTCGTCCAGCGACATGCCCCCGGCGATCAGTTCGGGCGGCAGCTTGAGGTTCTCCTCGCACGACAGGCTGGCGAAGATCCCGCGCTCCTCGGGACAGTAGCCGATCCCGAGCCGCGCGATCTGGTGCGGCGCCATCCGGATCGTCTCGCTGCCGTCGACGACGATCGAACCGGTGCGCCGCCCGACGAGGCCGAGGATCGACTTGAGCGTCGTCGTCCGTCCCGCGCCGTTGCGACCCAGCAGGGTCACGACCTCGCCCTTTCGGACCGTCAACTCGACCCCGTGGAGGATGTGCGATTCGCCATAGTGCGCATGGACGTCGGTCAGCCGGAGGAACTCGCCGGCGCTGCCGTTCGTGGTTTGTGCTCTCGCGCTGCCGTTCGTTGCCATGGTTCGCGCCCCTCAGTGCCCGGCGAGGGCTTCTTCGGTCGTGCCCATGTAGGCCTCGAGCACCTGTGGATCGCGCGACACCGACTCGTACGGCCCCTCGGCGATGATCCGACCTCGCTGCAGCACGGTGATCCGGTCGGCGATGCTGGCCACGACGCTCATGTTGTGCTCGACCATCAGCACCGTCCGGTTGGCCGAGACCTTCTTGATCAACTGCGTGACCCGATCGACGTCCTCGTGGCCCATCCCCTGCGTCGGTTCGTCGAGCAGCATCAACTCGGGCTCGGTCGCGAGCGTGGTCGCGATCTCGAGCGCCCGCTTGCGGCCATAGGCCAGCTCGGCGGTCACCGTATGGGCGAACCCCGCGAGGCCGACGGTCTCGAGCAGTTCCATCGCCCGGCCGTCGAGCGCGTCGAGCGAACGGGCCGGCTTCCAGAAGTGGTACGACGTACCCATCGCACGCTGCAAGCCGATGCGGACGTTCTCGATCACCGTGAGATTGGGAAACGTCGCGGAGATCTGGAACGAGCGGACGATACCGCGGCGCGCGACCTGCGCCGGACGCTCGGCAGTGATATCGATCCCGTTGTAGAGGATCCTGCCGGCCGTGGGAATCAGGAATTTCGTCAGCAGGTTGAAAACCGTCGTCTTGCCGGCACCGTTGGGACCGATAAGCGCGTGGATGTGCCCGCGCTGGACCTTGAGGCTGACGTCGCTGACAGCGCGAAAGCCCTTGAACTCCTTGATCAGGCCGCTGGTCTCGAGAATCGTTGGATCGTTCGCCATCCGTTCGCCGTAGGTTTCGGTCCGATCGTGAAAGCCGCGGACTCCGGGTTAATCCGTAGCAGCCCGGGAGCGCTTACCTGCTCGCGGTCGGCGTATCGTAGTCGGTTGCCCGCTGATCGACCAAATCCGACCCGGCCCGTTACGTTTTCGGCGCGCGCCCCGACTCTCGTAGCGGATGTCGACGGGCGACGGCGTAGGGCGCCGCGTCGGCGCCCTCACCCGACGCACCTGTGCCGCGACCGCCCCTCGGCCCGCGTTCAGGCGCGTGCCGGCAGCACCGTCGCCCGGGCCTCGCCGAAGCCGATCCGCACCGCCCCGGGGCGCTCGCACCAGGCGGACAACGCCAGGGTGTCGCCGTCCTCGAGGAAGGTCCGCTTCTCCCCGCCGGGCAGTTCGATCGCATTCTTGCCGCCGGTGGTCAGTTCGATCAGGGCTCCGGCCTGGTCGAGCGTCGGTCCCGACAGCGTTCCGGTACCGAGCAGGTCGCCGGGGGCGAGATTGCAGCCGTTGACCGTATGGTGGGCGACCAGTTGCGCCGGCGTCCAGTAGGCATGGCGGTAGCTGCTGACCGACAGCACGTGCGGCGCCTGTCCCGAGCGGGTCATGGCCGCGCTGGCCAGCGTTGCCCGGATCCGGATGTCGAAGGCGCCGCGCTGCCGGTCGTCCTCGTCATCGAGATAAGCCAGCGGTTTGGGGTCGCCCTCGGGCCGCTCGAACGCGACCCGGAACGGCGCCAGCGCCTCGATGGTCACGATCCACGGTGAAACGGTGCTCGCGAAGTTCTTCGACAGGAACGGTCCGAGAGGCTGGTACTCCCAGGCCTGGATGTCGCGCGCCGACCAGTCGTTGAAGATGCAAAACCCGAACAGATGCTGGTCGGCCTCGGCGATCGGGATCGGCGAACCGAGCTCGTTGCCGGGGCCGATGTAGATGCCCAGTTCGAGTTCGTAGTCGAGACGCTTGCAGGGGCCGAGCTGCGGCGTGGCGGCCCCCGGTCCCAGGGTCTGGCCCATCGGGCGGTGGAAAGCGGTCCCGGAAACGACGACCGACGACGCGCGGCCGTGGTAGCCGATCGGCACCCACTTGTAGTTCGGCATCAGGGGGTTGTCGGGGCGAAACTGGCGGCCGATGTTGGTCGCATGGTGGACCGATGTATAGAAGTCGGTGTAGTCGCCGATCGCCACCGGCACGGTCAACTCGACTGCCTCCTGCGCAACCAGGCATCGGCGCCACCGATCGCGCTCGGCAGCGCTGCCGCCATCGGTGCTGCCGCCACCTTCGCTGCCGCCACCGGCGCCACCGCCACCGGCGCCATCGACGCCGTCGGTCAGCGCCCGCGACAACGCGGCGCGCAGCGCCGACCAGTACGCCGGACCGAGCGCGAGCAGCGGATTGAGCACGGGGCCCGCAGCGGCGCGGGCGGCCTCGGCTGCCGTGCCCTCGAACAACCCGGCGCGTTCGGCAGCGGCGAGGTCGACGATCTGCTTGCCGATCGCGACGCCGCCGCGCCAGCCCTCGTTGCCATCTCGGCGGCGGAACACCCCGAAAGGCAGATTCTGGATCGGGAAATCGCCCGCGGCATCGGGTTCGACCCAACTCCTGCGCTGCGGATCGTGGGTCTCGTTCAATTGATGGGCCGTCATTGCGTTCTCCTCGATTGATCCGAATGGATCGGTACCGCCCGGGCCGCCTGCACGCAATCGAGCAGCAGTTGCTGGTCGCCGACCTGATTGGCCAGCAACAGCACGAGCCGGGCGTTGAGTTCGGCACTCTCGGCTTCGCTGAGCCCCTCGTGGGCGCCGATCAGCGCCGCATAGAACCCGTCGGGGTCGGGAATGTTCGGTTCGGTCTTCATCGTCGTCGAGGGGAGTCCGCTGTCGCGACCGCGCGATTCACGCTTCTGCCGCAGCATCCGCGCGTTCACCGCTCGGCGGCGTCGAGGTGGCATCGAGTCCCAGCGCGGTACGCACCGCCCGGGCCAACGTTCCGGGATCGGCCGCCTCGAGCCGCGCTGCGCAGTAGGCATCGGGCCGCACCAGGACGATCGACCCGGGCGCAGCGGCGAGGAGCCCGCGCAGGCGGTGGTCGCGGTCCAGCACGACGTCGGAGGGACCATTGTCGCCGTTGGCGCCGGTTCGATCTTTTCCGGACCTGCGACCGTCATCGTGGCCACCGCTGACTGCCGCGAGCCCGGCCGACCCGTGGACGTCGACCACCGCCACCGGCAGCGATGCGACGGCGTCGCGCAGTGCCGCGACCGCCGACCCAGCGGCGGTCTCCTCCGGTGATGCGAAGTGCAACGCCAGCAACCGCGTCGTGCCACGAAGCAGCGCCATCAATGTCGTCCGACGTCCGCCACCGTCGACAAGAGGCACGTTCGGCAGCGACTTGCCACCGGCGGGGAGCCATTCGGAGGCCGGATAGTCGTTGGCCACCGACATCCGCCCGGTATTGACCATCGTCCGCGCGAACGGATAGCAGCGCGCCAGCGTCAGCAGTGCGTTGAGGATCGTGCGCTCGGCCGCGGTCCGGGGCGCGAGGAAGCGCGCGGTACGGCTCGTGACCTGCAGGTTCTCCGTCGCAGCGGCGCGGCGCTCGGCGTCGTAGCTTTCGAGCAGCCGCTCGGGAGCCCGGCCCGCCAGCACCAGCGCGAACTTCCAGCCGAGGTTGTTCGCGTCCTGGATGCCGGTGTTGCCGCCACGGGCGCCGAACGGGCTGACGACGTGCGCCGAATCGCCCATGAACAGCACCCGGCCATGGCGAAACCGGTCGAGCAGCAGGTCGCGGTATTGATACGGACCGATCCAGACGAACTCGAACGTCACGTCCGGGCCGAGTTGGCGCCGGATCCGCTGCCCGGCCACCTCGGGCCGGCTGATCTCCTCGGGATCGGCATCCAGCGGCATCTGGTAGTCCATCCGCCAGACGTCATCGGCCATCAGATGCTGCCAGACCCCCCGACCATCGTTGAACGGGGCCGAGACCCAGGTCCAACGTTCGATCGCCAGCGCCCTGTCGAACCGGACGTCGGTGATGCACCAGCGGTCGGCGCTGTGCGACGTCCGCGCCTCGATTCCCAGGTGCCGGCGGATCGGGCTGTTGGCGCCGGTGGCGTCGATCAGCCAGTCGCAATCGATCGTGTAGCCGCCGGCGGGCGTCTGCACGGTCACGCGGACGGCCTCGGCTCGCGCCTCGACGGCCGTGATCCGGTTCTTCCAGCGTAGGTCGGCGTGGCCGAGTTCCAGGATCCGGTCGACAAGGAACCACTCGAGGTAAAACTGCTGCAGGTTCACGAAGGGCGGCTGGCGCGAGACGCCGGTGGACTTCAGCTCGAAGTTGTAGACCTCGTCGTCGCCGCAGAACGTACGACCCAGCGACCAGGTCACGCCCTTGCCGACGATCTGGTCGACGATGCCGAGGCGGTCGTAGATCTCCAGGCTCTTCTGGGCATAACAGATCCCGCGCGACGACGCGCCACGGACGCCGACGGTGTCGTCCTCGTCGAGCACCACGCAGTCGACGCCGCGCACCGCCAGGTCGCAGGCGAGCGTCAATCCCGTCAGGCCTGCCCCGGCGATCACCAGCCGGTGGTGCCGCAAGGTCCCGCCTGCCAGTTCGGGCGGCGGAACGAACGGCCAACTCGGCAGTTGATAGGGGGGCGCGAACCGGAATGTCTCGGAGGCACTCACAGTCGGTAGGAAGTGTCGACCGCGTCGAGTTCGCGGACCAGCGCTTCGAACACCGCCCGGCAGACCGCTGGCTGCGACGGGCCGGCCTCACGCACCGTCTGCGCGAGCACTGCGGGCCCGAGCTTGCGCAGCGGCCCGGCCGAAGCTGCGGCGATCTGCACGTCGCAGGCGCGCTGCAGCGTCCACAGCCAGAGGAAGGCCTCCTCGACCGTCTCGCCCCAGGTCAACAGACCGTGGTTGCGCAGGATCACGATCCGCTTGTCGCCGATGCTGGCGAGCATCCGGTCGCGCTCTTCCGGGTTTACGGTGACTCCCTCGAACTCGTGGTAGGCGACCCTGCCCGCCAGTTGCGCGCCGTAGAAGGTGTCGTGCGACAGACCCTCGGCGAGACACGCGACTGCGACGCCGGTGGTCGTATGGGTGTGCATCACGCAGTGGGCCTCGGCCATGGCCGAATGGATCGCGCTGTGGGTCACGAAGCCCGCGAGATTGACCGGATGAGGCGTCGGTCGAACCGGGTTGCCGTCGATGTCGACGGCCACGAGGTTCGACGCCGTCACGTCGCGGTAATGCAGCCCGAACGGGTTGATCAGGAACACCGTCTCGGGGCCCGGGATGCGCAGCGTGATGTGATTGAAGATCATCTCGGTCCAGCCGAGGCGATCGAAGATCCGGTACGCGGCCGCGAGCTTGACACGCGCTTCCCGCTCGGCCGCCGTTAGTGACAGCTCTCGTCCGTCGGCACGCGGCCGGTTCTGCATGAGAAGGCCCCGTTGCGCAGGGGCCGTGGTGGTAACGGGATCCATTTGCTGTCTCCGCTGATCGCCCTACCTCATCGCGCCGGCCGTCACGATCTCGCGGCCGCCGGGACGATCTTACTGGAGCGGCCGGCGCGAAGCGATCGCCGATCGGACGGCCGCGCGACGGTCGATCACCCGGGCGCGGTCCGGGATCTAGCCGATGCGTTGGAAGCACTGCCCTTAGGATGGCGGTCCTGCAACCCCGTCAGCGGAGAACCTCTTGAATCGTTTCGATCCCAAATCCATCGAAGGCAAGGAAATCCCCAAGGTCGATTTCCGGATCCGACGCGATAACGAGTGGGCCACGGTCGCCTCGGACGACATCTTCAAGGGTCGCAACGTCGTCGTCTTCTCGCTGCCGGGTGCGTTCACGCCCACCTGCTCTTCGACTCACCTGCCGCGGTACAACGAACTGGCACCCCTCTTCCGCAAGAACGGGATCGATTCGTTGGTTTGCGTCGCGGTCAACGACCCGTTCGTCATGGCGGAATGGGCGCGCGACCAGGAGGCCGACGACATCATGCTGCTTCCTGACGGCAACGGCACGTTCACCGAGCAGATGGGACAACTGGTCGACAAGAGCGACCTCAATTTCGGGAGGCGATCGTGGC
>JBEVJQ010000063.1:0-3331 GCA_040510055.1 Burkholderiaceae bacterium
AGCCCCAGCGCGCAGAGCAGCAGCGGCGTCATCTTCAGGCCGATCTCCGAGATCCCGCGCAGCGACTGCATCGGCGTCACGAAGAACAGGCGCAGCCCGGCCACCGGGTCCTTTCCGAGCCAGGCGAACAGCAACCAGCCGAACACGGCGGTCGCCAGCAGCGCGAACAGCGGCGCGGCGATCGACAGCCAGCGCGACGGCGTCGGTCGCCGGTGGAGGCTGATCACGGGGCGCGCTCGGAAGCGGCAACGGCGGAGCCCGGAACCCGGCCAGCGACCGAAGCCACGCCCGTCGCTGTGCCTGGTGCCGTGCCTGGTGCCGTGCCTGGCGCTGGGCCTGGCGCTGCGCTCGTGGTCGGCACCCCGGCCATCAGCGCGCCGATCGATTCGACGGTGGCGTCGGCGATGGCGATCGGCGCCGACAGCCGGCCGCCGGCGATCACCACCAGCCGATCGCAGACCTCGAACAGCTCGTCCAATTCCTCGGAGACGACCAGCAGGCCGGCGCCGGCATCGCGCAAGCGCACCAGCGCCTGTCGGATCCGCGCCGCCGCGCCGACGTCCACGCCCCAGGTCGGCTGGGCGGCCACCAGCAGCTTCGGGACGCGGGCCAGCTCGCGTCCGACGATGTACTTCTGCAGGTTGCCGCCGGACAGGCTGCGAGCCACGGCGCGGACGCCGCCCGCCTTGACGTCGAAGTCGGCGATGATGGTCGCGGCCCGCTCGCCGAGGACCCGGTCACGGATCAACCCGGCCCGGAACAGCGCGCCGTCGGCGTGTGACAGCAGCAGGTTGCGATCGAGGCCGAAGTCCGGGACGGTAGCCGTGCCGAGTCGTTCCTCGGGGACATAGGCCAGGCCCAGTGCGCGGCGCACCTTGACCGATGCATTGCCCACGGGGCGCCCGGCGATGCGGATCGCGTCGCGCGGCGCGCGCCGGTCCTCGCCGACGATCGCGGCCAGCAGTTCGCCCTGGCCGTTTCCCGAGACGCCGGCGATACCGACGATCTCGCCGCGGCGCACGGTGAGATCGACGGCGCCGAGCGACTTCCCGGTGCGATCGATCGGGGCGAGCGAGAGGCCACGGACCTCGAGCACCGGCTCGCCGGGCGTAGGCAGGTCGCGGCGCGTCCGTGGCGGCTCGCTTCCGATCATCATCCGCGACAGGCTTGCCACGGTCTCGCGCTCCGGTTCGCAGCGCCCGGTGACCTTGCCGGCACGCATCACCGTCGCGCGCGAACAGAGCGTTCGCACTTCGTCGAGCTTGTGGCTGATGTAGAGAACCGAGACGCCTTCGCCTGCCAGTTGCCGCAACGTCCCGAACAGCCTGTCGACGGCCGCCGGCGTCAGCACCGACGTCGGTTCGTCCATGATCAGCAGCCGTGGCGCCAGCAGCAGCGCGCGGATGATCTCGACCCGCTGGCGCTCGCCGACCGACAACGCGTAGACCGGCGCGTCGGGGTTCAGCGACAGGCCGTAGCGCTCGCCGAGCGAACGGATGTCGTCGGCCAGCGCGTCACGCGCGCGGGCCCTGCCCAGTCCGAGCAGCACGTTCTCGGTGACCGTCAGCGACTCGAACAGCGCGAAATGCTGGAACACCATGCCGATGCCGAGCGCACGCGCTGCCGCCGGCGAATCGATCCGCACCGTCGCGCCGTCCCATCGGATCTCGCCGGCATCGGGCTGGACGATGCCGAACGCGATCCGCATCAAGGTCGACTTGCCGGCGCCGTTCTCGCCGATGAGGCCGTGGATCTCGCCGGGCATCACCGCGAGCGAGACGGCGTCGTTGGCCAGCACCGCCGGGTAGCGCTTGGTGATCTCGATCAGTTCGAGGCGCGGCTTCGCGGGCAACGACGAAGGAGGAGGCGAGGACGTCACTTAGCGTCCGGAAGCGTTCATCGCATCGGGTACTGATGTCCTGATCCGGTGCTCGCAAGCATACCCGGCGGGGCGGTAGTCGCGGGCTGCAGCGCGTCGGTCCCGATGACGGTGGCCAACGCGGCGCCGACGCTGGCCGCGATCGCGGCGGTCGAGATCGGTTGCGGCGCGACCTCGGCGGCGGACACGGTCTCGCGCCCGAGGGCCGCAGCGACCTCCGCTAGCGGCAGCGCGACCGTCGCCGACGAGCGCTTGGGTTGACCGGAACGCCACGCCGGGACCATCACGGCACCGAGCACGGCCCACGGGACCGGCGCCACGAGGACTCCGGCCACGAACAGGGCGCCGTGGCGGGTGCGGCGCTGCGCGAGGCCCACGATCTTGCGCCGGTCGACCAATACCTCGTTGACCGTGACCCCGGCGAAGCAGGCCCATTCGAGCCCCGCCGGCGCCTTGCGGGCGTCGCTCTCGGTGGCCGCACGCGCCGCCACGCCGTGCTCGCGCAGGGCCGTGGCCAACGCGTGGCCGAACCAGTCGTAGCTCGCCGCTACCGGGCGGGCGTCGATCGCGCGATGGGTGAGTGGCAGCACCACCGATACCCCGAGCATCCACGGCCCGACGAGCACGGCGCCGCCACCAGCATGGCGGTCGACGACCTCGATGCCGGCGTGGGCCGGCTCGCTGACGGATCCGCTCACCGATCCGATGACCGATCCACTCGCCGATCCGCCCGCAGGCGCGATCTGGCCGACGGCGAGCATCCCCCGCTGCGCACGCCCGAGGACCACGGCCGGAGCGCGATACCGCCACAGCCGTGCCATCGGCGCACGGACCGGAACGGTGATCGCGGCATCGTTCCAGACCTGCTCGTCACGCGCATCGACTGCCTCGGGCGGCACGGACAATGCGGGCGTCTCGGGCGGCATGGGATTCATTGTAGCGAGCCGCGCTGCACGCCTATCATCGCGGGCTGCAAACGACCGAAGGGAGAGAATCGATGAAGGCAAGCAACGTCCTCGAGACCATCGGAGCCACCCCTCATATCCGCATCAATCGCCTGTTCGGCGACAAGCACGAAGTCTGGGTCAAGTCCGAGCGGTCGAATCCCGGCGGTTCGATCAAGGATCGGATTGCGCTGTCGATGATCGAGGATGCGGAGAAGAGCGGCGCCCTGAGAAAAGGCGGCACCATCATCGAGCCGACCTCCGGCAACACCGGCATCGGCCTCGCGATGGTCGCGGCCGTCAAGGGCTACAAGCTCGTGCTCGTGATGCCCGATTCGATGTCGGTCGAGCGTCGCCGCCTGATGCTCGCCTACGGTGCGTCCTTCGAACTGACCCCGCGCGAGAAGGGAATGAACGGCTCGATCGAGAGGGCCAAGGAGTTGTTGGCGAATACCAAGGATGGGTGGATGCCGCAGCAGTTCGAGAATCCGGCGAACATCGACGTCCA
>JBEVJQ010000064.1:0-15626 GCA_040510055.1 Burkholderiaceae bacterium
TCAACGTCCTGATCGGAAGCGCGCCGGCCGATGGGCAGGTGTCGGATCTGGCGCGTACCGTGCTCCGGGTCGTGTCCGAACCCGTCACCTACGAGGGCCACGAGTTGTCTCTGTCCGCCAGCATCGGCATCAGCTTCTTCCCGCGCGATGCCAGCGATTTCGACGGGCTGGTCGCGTGCGCCGACGTGGCGATGTACGAGGCCAAGCGCCGTGGCCGCAACAACGTCCAGGTGTTCTCCACCGGCACCTCCGCAGCCGCCAGGACACGGCAGCACGTAGCCAACGGCTTGCGGCAGGCGATCGACCAGCAGCAATTCCAGCTCTGCTATCTGCCCCAGGTCGAACTGGCCACGGGCCGCGTCGTCGGGTTCGAAGCCCTGCTGCGGTGGCACCACCCGGAACTCGGCTGGACGGCGCCACCCGCGTTCATTCCGCTCGCCGAGGAGATCGGCCTCAGCGACGCCCTCAGCGACTGGGTGCTGCGCACGGCCTGTGCGCAGGGCGCGGCATGGCGTGCGCGTGGCCTGGGCGACATTCCCATCAGCGTCAACCTCTCACCTCGCAGTTTCTGGGATCGCGAACTGTCGGGGCGGATCAAGGGCACCCTCGAGGAGACCGGCTGGCCCGCCTCGCTGCTGTGCCTGGAGATCACCGAGGCGGCGCTGATGGCCGGTGACGATCCGCAGGAGGCGACCGATCGCATCCGGGCGCTGGGCGTACGCCTGGCGCTCGATGACTTCGGTGTCGGCTACTCGTCGCTGGGCAATCTGCGTCGGTTGTCGCTCGACGTTCTCAAGTTCGATCGCTCGTTCACCTCGGGGATTCCGACCGATGCCGACGACGTCGCGCTGATCCGCACGATCCTGGCGCTGACTCGTGGGCTCGACGTGACGGTCGTGGCCGAGGGCATCGAATCCGCGGCACAGCGCGACGCCCTGCTCGCCGAAGGCTGCCGGTACGGTCAGGGCTATCTGTTCGGCTGGCCGGCCGCGCCCGAAGCCTGCGAGGGGATCCTGAGAGCAGGGCGGATCCAGGCGGCCGAGGGGCAGCCGCTGTCGGTCTAGCCTTTTGGCCCTGGGGTTTGCTGTCCGCGGTACGCAGGTTCGCGTGCGGGCGGTCTCGCCATCGCGATCGCGACCGGCCGGTTAACCGGGCCGTTCGGGTGTCGCGATCGCGACCACCCGGTTACCCGGCCGTCCGCATACGCTGGCGCGGAAATCGGAGCGGCCCGGACAACCGGCCGGCCACGATCGCTCGAGCTACGCGCGAGGAATGCATGGCGACTGCTGCTGGGGATTGATGCCCTCGAGCGCATTCGGTGGATTGCCAGGGACGTGACGGGCGTGGCCCGGGGCGAGCGCGGGTCATGCGCATGCCGCCGGCTCGGCGCTGGCGCGCATGTCGCTGGAGCCGGCGCCTTCGCGCCTCGACCGGCTCGTTGGGGCGCAGGGAGGCATCGCCCTGCTGATCGTCGCGGATCACGAGACGATCGTTGCGTTCCCGGGCGGCCAAGTCGGGGGCCTTGTTGCGGAACTGGCCGCGTAAAGGTTTCGCCGTAGGTGATCGAACCGGTGCCGTTGCGCTGTTGCCGGTCTCGTCCGAGACGCAGCGCGGGCAACACTGGCTTCGCCGGCACAACCAACCGCGCCTCGTGTTTCGGCGCAATACCCCGGCCGTCCCGGTCTGTTCGGTCGCGACGCAAGGACCGTCCGGCCTCGATCGCGACACGAGGGCGACCGCAGGTGTTGCCAGCCGCCGGCGTGCATCGCTATGCTCGCTGTATGCGGCTCGGCCGCAAGAACGAAGAACGAACCACCATCACAAATCACGGGGGAGAGGACGATGTACCGACTAATTGGACGTTCCGCCGCTTGCGCGCTTGCCGCTGCGCTGATCACGATCCCGATCATCGGCCAGGCCCAGACCTGGACCGTCCCGCCGGCCGAGCAACGGTGCCCGTCGAAGTGGGGCGCCAACGACGAGCGCGGCTCGGCCAATCACATGGGTCCGAAGTCGGTGCTGCGCGCGAAAGAGTTGATCCGCACCGGGGAGGTCGTCGAGCTGGCCCATCCGCTCGACGGCAAGATGGCGTTCTTCGGGACGCGCCGTTTCGATGTCCACCCGAAGCGCACCTTCATGAACGATTTCTCGAACCGTCGCGGATCCAACGAAGAGATCGTCATCGCCGAGATGGGGCAGGTCGGCACCCAGTTCGACGGTTTCGCCCATCAGTCACATGAGGACAGCCACTACAACTGTGCGAAGACCGGCGACATCGCCACGCGCAGCACATTCACGAAGTTCGGGATGGACAAGGTCGGCACACTGATGACGCGGGGCGTACTGATCGACGTCGCCGGCCTCAAGGGAGTCGAGATGCTGGGCGACAACTACGAGATCACCGTCGAGGACATCGAGGCGGCGTTGAAACGCCAGAACCTGCAGATCCAGCCCGGCGATGCCGTCGCGATCCACACCGGCTGGGGGCGGATCTACGGCAAGGACAATGCGCGCTACGTCAAGGGCGGCCCGGGCCTCGGCATCAAGGCCGCCGAGTACCTGATCAAGCTCGACCCGATGCTGCTGGGCGCCGACAACTGGCCCGTGGAAGTGGCGCCGAATCCCGATCCGAAGCTTTCGCTGCCGGTCCATCAGCTTGCGCTCGTGGTCCACGGCGTTCACCTGCTCGAGAACATGAAGCTCGACGAATTGGCGTCCAAACGCGTATGGGAGTTCGCCTTCGTGCTGCAACCGATCAAGGCCGCGTTCACCGGCTCGACCGTGGCACCGGTGGCGATCCGATGATGGCCACCAAACTTTTCGACCTGTCGGGCCGCACCGCGCTGGTCACAGGTTCGTCGCGCGGTCTTGGGCGGGCGCTTGCCCAGGGATTCGCCGAGGCCGGAGCCAAGGTCCTGATCAACGGCAGCGATTTGTCGCGCCTCGAGAGCGCCCGCGAGGCGCTCGCGGCCGCGGGGCACGATGTTCGTGCACTGCCGTTCGACGTGACCGACGAGGACGCGATCGAGGCTGCGTTCGCCGCGCTCGATCGCGACGGCGTCGCTGTCGACATCCTGGTCAACAACGCGGGCGTCCAGTTCCGCAAGCCAATGGTGGAGCTCGAAACCGCCGATTGGCGCCGGGTCGTCGAGATCAACCTGACCAGTGCGTTCGTGATCGGTCGGACGGCGGCGCGCCGGATGATCACGCGCAAGCGCGGCAAGATCATCAACATCGGTTCGCTGATGAGCGAACTCGCGCGGCCGACTATCGCTCCCTATTCGGCGGCCAAGGGCGGGATCCGGATGCTCACCAAGGCGATGACGGCCGAGTGGGCCGAACACAATATCCAGGTCAACGCGATCGGCCCTGGCTACATGCTCACGGACATGAACCAGCCGCTGATCGACGATCCGAAGTTCAACGCCTGGGTCACGGGCCGGACGCCGTCGCGGCGCTGGGGCAAGCCCGAAGAACTGGTCGGGCCGGCCGTGTTTCTCGCCTCGGCGGCATCGGACTATGTCAGTGGCCAGATCCTCTTCGTCGACGGCGGCATGACGGCGGTGATCTGACGGCGCCGCGCTTCAGGGGCCGGCCGCGGTCGGCTCTTCGCCGCTGACAGGGCCGCGCTTCAGGTGGCTGTGGTCGGCTCTTCGCCATCGGCCACGCCGAGTTGGTCGAGGAGGAACGCATACATCTCGGCCATCTCGCGGTACCGCCGGAACCGGCCGGACTTGCCGCCATGGCCCGCGTCGAGGTTGACGCGAAAGACGATCGGGCGACCGCCGGTGGCATGGTCACGGACGCGGGCGACGTATTTGGCCGGTTCCCAGTACTGCACCTGCGAATCCCACAGACCGGTGCCTATGAACATCGCCGGATACGGCTTGGGCGCGATGTTGTCGTACGGCGAGTACGACAGCATGTAGTCGTAGTAGCTGCGCTCGGCCGGGTTCCCCCACTCGTCGTACTCATTGGTCGTCAGCGGGATCCCCGGGTCAAGCATGGTCGTGACCACGTCGACGAACGGCACTTGCGACAGGATGACGCGGTAGCGCTCGGGTGCCAGATTGGCGATCGCGCCCATCAGTAGCCCGCCGGCGCTGCCGCCATAGGCGGCCACCCGGTCCGGGGCTGCATAGCCGAGTTGCACCAGGTGCTCGGTCACGTCGATGAAGTCGGTGAAGGTGTTCTTCTTCTTCAGCAACCGGCCATCGTCGTACCAGGCGCGCCCGAGTTCCTGTCCCCCGCGGACATGCGCCAGCGCGTAGACCACGCCACGATCGAGCAGGCTGACGGTGGTCAGGCTGAACGCCGGGTCCATCGCCGCGCCATAGCTGCCGTAGCCGTACTGCAGCAGAGCGGCGGTGCCATCCTTGGGCAGTCCCTTGCGATAGACGAGCGAGACCGGAGTGCGCGTCCCGTCCCTGGCCGGCGCCCACAGCCGTTCGGTCGTGTAGTCGGCGGGTTCGTAGCCGCCCAGCACCGGATCGCGTTTGAGCAGCCGGCGCTCGCCGCTTCGGACATCGACTTCGTACGTGGTGCCGGGCGTGGTCAGCGATGTGTAGCGATAGCGGAGCCAATCGGTATCGGGCTCGGCGTTGATCGACAGGTGCATCGCGTATGCCGGCTCGTCGGCTGCGACGTACGACTCGTGGTCGGGCGGGTCGCCCGGCGCGCCCCGAATGATCCGGATCCGGGCCAGGCCGTTGGATCGTTCGGCGATGGCAACGAAGCGGTCGAACAGTTCGAACGACTCGATGAAGACATCGTCGCGATGGCCGATCCAGTCACGCCATCGGGCGCGGCCGCCGGCCGCGGTGGGAGCGACGGCGATCCGGAAGTTGCGGGCCCCGGTGTCGTCGCTGGCCGCGGCGTTGGTCCGGATCACCCAGCGGCCATCGTGATGATCGGCACCGTATTCGACATCGCGTTCCCGGGGCGCCAGGACCTGGAAGTCGGCCGGCGCGGCGGCCGGGGTGAACCGCAGCTCGCTCGACACCGTGCTCTCGATCGCGATGCAGAGAAACCGGTCGTCGCGGGTCCGGTAGAGCGAGAGATGGAAGGCGTCGTCGGTTTCCTCGTAGACGACCGCATCGTCCGCCGCTGAGGTACCGAGCACGTGCCGCTTGACCCAGCGGCCAAGCAGTGTCTGCGGGTCGTTCTCGATGTAGTACAGGGTTCGCCCATCGTCGGCCCAGACCATCGCGCCCGACGTGCCGGCGATGGCATCGCCGAGCCCGGACCCGGTGGCCAGATCCCGGAAGCGGATCGTGTACTGGCGGCGCCCGGCAGTGTCGTCGGCCCACGCGAGCAATGCACCGTCCTGCGTGACCTGATAGTTGCCGACCTGGTAGTAATCCTTTCCGGCGGCGAGCGCGTCGACGTCGAGCAGGACCTCCTCGGGCGCGGTCAGATCGCCCTTGCGTCGGGCGTGGATCGGATAGTCCTTGCCGGTCTCGAAGCGCGAGTAGTACCAGTAGCCGCGCTTGCGGTACGGGACCGATTGGTCGTCCTGCTTGATGCGCCCGACGAATTCCTCGTAGAGCCTGTCCTCGAGCGGCCGAAGCGCCGCCATGACGGCATCGGCGTAGGCGTTCTCGGCGCGCAGGTGGCCGAGCACCTCGGCATCCTCGCGGCGATCATCGCGCAGCCAGTAGTACGGGTCGTGACGCTCGGCGCCGAACGGGGCCCGGACGACATGGTCCCGACGCTTGGCCACGGGAGGGGGCGGCAAGGCGCCCGTTCGGGAGTCGATCTTCATCCGGCCTCCCGGAAGTGGGACCTTCGTGCGCACCACCCCGGGATCGTCGGATCATCGGCGGGTCGGGTGGCGTCGGGGGAAGCGGCAGTCATCGCTGTCGATCGTAGCAGCCATCCCGGCGGTGGAAGGTGGGATCCATGGGAACGTGGGATGGCAGGCGGGTGGAAGGTGCGAAGGTCGAATCCAATCACGGAGCTGCCGAGTGACCGGCAACCGATCCGGGGGCAGCCGCGGCGAGCCGGTCGACTGGCGCTCGGGCCTGCCGCGAAGCGAGCGCTATGGCGATGTCTACCACTCGGCGAGCGGTGCGCTCGCCCAGGCGCGGCACGTGTTCCTCGCTGGCTGCGGGCTGCCGCAGGCATGGGCCGGACGGCAATCGTGGACGGTCCTCGAGACCGGCTTCGGACTGGCGACGAACTTCCTCGCCACCTGGCTTGCGTGGCGCCGTGACCCCGAGCGCCCGCAGACGCTGTGCTTCGTCACGTTCGAGGCGCACCTGGTGTCGCCCGACGACATCCGGCGGGCCGCGGCTGCCACGCCGGCGTTCCGGGAGCTGGCCGACGCACTTGCCGACCACCTCGTTGGCCTGGTTGCCGATCCTCTCGTTGCCCCGGTTGCCGATTCCCTCGTCGACCCGGTTGCCGACCACCCCGTCGACCCAGTTGCCTACCACCCCGTTGGCCCGGTTGCCGACCCCCTTCCGGCCGTCATCGATGGAAGTCCAGCGGCCGGCGCTGCGTTGCGCCGCCTTCGCTTCGAGTCGGGACGGGTCGAGCTGCGGATCCACGAGGGTGACGCCGCCGCCGTGCTCGCTACCCTCGGCGGCGGATCGGCGAGGCCCGCGGTCGACAGCGTCTTCCTCGATGGCTTCAGCCCGGCGAGAAATCCGGCCATCTGGTCCGATGCGGTGTTCGCCGCCATCGCGGCGCTGCTGAATCCCGGCGCGCGGTTGGCCACCTGGACGGTCGCAGGCACCGTGCGACGCACGCTGGTCCGCCACGGCTTCACGGTAGCCTGGCGCCCCGGACTGCCACCGAAGCGCGAGTGCCTGGTCGCGTGGCGCGAGTCGCCAGACATCACGGATCGTTCAACTTCCGGTGAGGACAACGAGACCGGTTCGCGCCCATCATCGGCCCCATCGACAATCGATGGCAGGGGATGCGAATGAAGTCCAGACGGCGATGGATGCTCGGGACCGGGGCTGGCGCCGTGGCGATGGCCGCGGCGCTGGTCGGCCTCGGCCGCGCGGCCGAGGGGCGCTCCGGCAGGCGCGACGCCGCCGACGCAGCCGAGAAGTTCGAGGTGACGCTGAGCGAGGCGCAATGGCGCCAGCGGTTGACGCCGGCGCAGTTCCGGGTGCTGCGCGAGGAGGGGACGGAGCGGCCCTACAGCAGCGCGCTGAACGACGAGCATCGGCCCGGAGTCTTCGCCTGTGCCGGATGCGGGCAGCCACTGTTCGATGCGCGCACCAAGTTCGAGAGTGGGACCGGCTGGCCGAGCTTCTATCGGCCGCTCGACGGCGCCGTCGGGACGCGGCGCGATACCAGCCTCGGCATGACCCGGACCGAGGTCCACTGCGCCCGCTGCGGTGGCCATCTCGGCCATGTGTTCGACGATGGCCCGAGGCCGACGGGGCTGAGATACTGCATGAACGGACTTTCGCTGACCTTCACGCCGGAGCGTGCCTGACCATGATTCAGAACCTCACCCCGATCCCGAGTCCGATTCGCATGCCACGAGTAGTCGCCGGCCTCGCGGCCGCGGCTGCGGCCGCGGCGCTGTGGCTCGCGTCGCCGTTCGTCCCGTCGTCTCGTGCCGCCGAAGCGGGGGTCGTGATCGCGGCGCCGGCCGAGGATTTGCCGCCGGGAGCGGCGACGACCGAACGCGCGATCTTCGCCGGCGGCTGCTTCTGGGGTGTCCAGGGCGTGTTCCAGCATGTTCGCGGCGTCCAGCGCGTACTCTCGGGATACAGCGGCGGGACCGCGCCGACAGCGAAGTACGACGCGGTCAGCTCTGGTCGCACCGATCACGCCGAGTCGGTCGAGATCACCTACGACCCGAAGCAGGTCAGTTATGGGGCATTGCTCCAGGTGTTCTTCTCGGTGGCCCATGACCCGACACAACTGAATCGCCAGGGCCCGGACCACGGGAGGCAGTATCGATCGGCGATCTTCGCGACATCGGCCGACCAGTCGCGCGTCGCGCGCGCCTACATCGCCCAACTCGACCAGGCTCGCGCATTCCGGTCGCGGATCGTGACCCGGATCGAGGACACCCCGAGCTTCTTCCCGGCCGAGGCCTACCACCAGGACTTCATGACCGAGTTCCCCGATCACCCGTATATCGTCATCAATGACGTGCCGAAGGTGGCCGAACTGAAGCGGCTGTTTCCATCTCGGTTCCGCGACGATCCGGTGCTGGTCAAGGGTGGCGACAAGACCGTGCCGGCCGGCTCCTAGCGCCACGACTGCGGCCGGATCCTGGTGCCACGACTGGGGCCTGGCTCCGGGTGCCACGACTGGGGTCGGCTCCGGGTGCCACGACACCGGCCGGCTCCGAGTGCCGGCCCTCGCACCGTCTCGGCGTCCGCTATGCCGTGACGCGGACGAACAGCCAACTGACGCCGGCGACGGCGATCGCCGCGCCGACGCCGGCAAGACCCCAGCGCCGGAATCGCGGCATTGCTACCAGGATCGCAGCCAGCGGCAACGTGACGACCAGCGCCAACAGCTGTCCGACCTCGACCCCCAGGTTGAAACCGAGCAGCGCCGACAGCGCCGACCGGCCGCCGAACCCGGCTTCGTTGAGCGAGGCGCCGAACCCGATCCCGTGGACCAGTCCGAACGCGAACACCAGCCAGATCGGCAGGCCTGCCAGCCGGTGATCGCGTCCCAGGGTCGCGGCGAGCGCTGCCTGGAGGCCGCCCACGGCGACCGAAAGCGCCACCGCCGCCTCGACCCAGCGTGACGGTGCCGGAATCCGGCCGAACGCGGTCAACGCCAGCGTGATCGAGTGTGCCAGCGTGAAGACGCTGACGGTGATGACCAGTGCCGGCAGCGCGGCGCGCAACCCGGCCAGCTGGCCAGTGGCCGCCGAGCGCGTCGCCGCCCGTCCCGGACCGGCCAGCGCGACGACCAGCAGCGCCAGCAGGAAGGCCAGGTGGTCCGGGCCGTTCAGGATGTGCCGGAACCCGTCGACGAGGAAACCCGCGACGTCGCTGCCGAAGGTATCGGGTACCGTCGAGGTCGCGACCCGCTGGAACGCGGTCGACTGGCGCAGCATCGTCAGGCCGACACCGGCGCCCGGGACGGAAAGGATCGCGCGGTGTGTCGGATCGGTCCCGGCCATCAGCTGGTAGCGGACCTCGATCCCGGACCCATCGGCAGCGTCCTCCGGCCGGCCTCGGCGATCGGCGGTTGTTGCCGCCGGGCAGGCGATGCTGAACCGCAGGACCAGGTAGCCGCCGTCGCTGCGCCGGCCGAACGTACGCTCGGGCGCCGTCGCCTCGCACGGCACGCCGTCGCGAGCGAACGCCAACGCGGCCATCGCCGAACGCGCGACCTCGTCGCCGCGCCGATCGACATCGCGCCAGCGGACAACCCCGTCGTCGTCGGTGTCGAGATCGACCAGCATGTCGAGATCGCGAATGGCGATGTCCCACCGTGCCGCGAACGTGCCGGGTGCCGCCGCGACGGTCCGCAGATCGAGGTAGGCGTCGCTCGCCTTGTGTGCATGCGCCGGTGCGACAGGAGCGAGCAGGGTCATGATGGCCATCGCCCGCGCCGTCGCCCGCGCGATCGTCGCGACGGCGCCTCGGACGCTACAGCAACGCATCGAGCCGGACATCGTGCAGGCCCGGATCGCGGGCGAACCGCCGGATCGGGTCGACGGCATCGGGCTTGCCGGCGGCGCGCGCGGCCGCGGCGAGCAGCAGCGCGTCGGCTGGCTCCTTCTGCAGGGACCAGTTGCGTCTCGCATACTCGAGGGCGCGCTGCGGCATCTGGTCGATCTCGAGCGCGAAGCGGGCCATTTCGCGCAGGTGCAGCGAGTCGCCGCGCGCGACCGACGACGCGAAGCGCTGGCGCAATTCATCGGCGGCCGCCGCCGCTCGGGGGTCGGCCAGCCGCTTCCAGGCGATCGCACGGCGCAGCAGCACGGCGTCGGTGGCTGGGACCACCTCGAGCAGCGCTGCAGCGTCGGCGTTGCGCTGCGTGGCGAGCAGCCGGTCAGCGTAGGCGACGCGGGCATAGCTGTCGGTACCGGCGGCGACCGCGGCGCGGAACAGCGCGTCGGTGGCGTCGCTCCGTCCGATCCGCTCGGCCATTTCGGCCAGCACGGTCAGGGTCCACTGGCGATCGCCGGGGGCGAGGGGGCGCGACTGGACCTGCGCCATCACCCGGTCGAATGCGCCGCCATCCCCTCGCAGCGATGCCAGGTCGGCGAGGCAGACATGACCGAACAGATGGTCGGCGCGCGCGACGACTTCGCGGCAACTGTGCTCGGCCTCGGCAAGGCGGCCGGTGGTCTGCAGGATCGCGGCCTGCGACAGCCACGACTGGATGTCCGCCGGCTGCTGACCGATCACCTCCGCCAGGTCGGCGAGCGCGCCGTCGAAATCATGCTGGTACTGGCGGATCGCGGCGCGGACCGGCCGGACGGCCAGTGGCGGAGCCTGCTCCCGCCACCACGGCCCAAGCGCCGATTGCGCCAGACCGATCTCGCGCGGATCGCCCTCGATCCGTGCCCGCTGCAAGTGGCGCTGTGCCAGGCCGACGCGGGCATCGACATCGCCGCCGCCGGCTGACAGCCGACGCTGCTCGCGCAGGTCGCGCTTGCTCGCGGCCGCCTGCGGCGGCAGCCTCTCGATGACCTCGTCGGACGTTGGAATCGAGGTCGGCGGTCCGTCGCAACCGCGGTCGACCCGGTTCGACCCGAGCCACGCCCCGGCCGCCGCGAGCAGCGCGATTCCCATGACGACGGCGAAGATCCTGCTGTACGCCGGGCCGTTGGGGACTGTCCGGGTGGCCACCGGTCAGGCCCCGCGGCCGGTGGCCACCAGGACGAGCGACAGGACGGCGCCTGCGCTCAGCCATGAGCCGACCACGCGGATCCCGATTCGTTGCCAGGCAGCGTTGATCCGTGCGACCGGGGTCGCGCACCAGGCGAACAACAGCAGGACGCCGAGGCTGGTACCGCCGAGCGCGATCCAACGCTCGGCGCTTCCGGTTGCCAAATCCGTTGGCGAGTCGACCCCGATGACGCCGCCGACCAGGGCCACCCAGATCGCGGCGGCGGTCGCGGGAAGCTTCAGTTCTAACGCGACCGCCAGCCCGGTGAACCCGGCCGCGACGAGCAACAGCGGTCCGGCGACCGGCTCGGTCTCGGGCCGTGCCAACGCCAGTCCGATCATCGTTGCCGCGGCGACAGTGGGGAGGCTGTCGACGACGAAAGCCCAGCCGCGCTGGCCGCAGAACACGCCGACGGCGACGAGCGCCACCAGGTGCGCCGATACGGCGAGCGGATGCAGCAGGCCGGCATAGAAGGTCCCTACGCCCTCGAAGCCGCCATGGGCGCAGGCGCTGCTGGCGGCGACCAGACCGGTGGCCAGCACCAGCGATCGCGCCCGTCGCAGCCTGTTGCCACCCATCGCCGCAGCTACCCGATCGCCTTGAACAACGGTCGATCCGTTCAGCTTCGCCCGATCAGGAACACGAGGCCGGCCAGCGCGATTCCCGCGCCAACGACACGGACGACGACGCGCCCTGCCGGCTTGCCGTACGCCGACGCGATGCCGATCCCGGCCAAGTGCAGCAGGCCGGTCGCTGTAACGAAGCCGAGGCTATAGGCCAGCGGGCTGGCCGAATCCGGCAGTTCCACTCCATGTGCGTGCCCGTGGAGCACGGCGAAGGCAGCGACGATCAGCGCGGCGATCCAGATCGGCGGTCGGGCGGCGGCCGCCACCGCCAGTCCGAGCACGAGCGCGGAGACGGCGATGCCGACCTCGACGCCGGGCAGCGGCACCCCCGCGACACCAAGGGCGCCACCGAACGCCATGACCAGCGGAAACGCGATCGGCAGGATCCAGAGCGCCGGCGCGCCGAGGACGGCGCCCCAGAGGCCGACCGCGATCATCGCGATCAGGTGATCGGGGCCAAGCAGCGGGTGCATGAAACCGCTGGCGAATCCGCCTGCGGCCGTGCCGGTCGCTTCGTGGGCACTGGCCGGGTCGCCGGCGACGACAGTCAACAGGGCGATCAGGACGCCGCCGAGCCATCGGAACCGGGCGTCGGAAAGCAATCGGCAGCGGCTGCTACCCCGGGAGCGGTTGCCGGCCCGGAAGGGGCTGCGGGCCCGGAAGAGGCTATCGGCCGGGAAGAGCCTGTCGGCCCGGAAGGGGCTATCGGCCCGGAAGGGGCCATCGCCCCGGAAGGGGCCATCGCCCCGGAAGAGGCAGCGGGCCCGGAACAGACTGCCGGCCCGGGAGCGGGCGCCTGCCCGGAAACGGCCGCCAGGCCGGCAGCAGGTCGGGACCTCGATCGGATGGTCGGGCGGATGGCAGGTCGGCATGGCGGTCACCGTCGTCAAGGATCCGGACGATACGCCGCCGAGCGTTGATCGGATGCAGCGCCACCCAGAATCGCCGCCAAGAAGCGCCGCCAAGAAGCGCCGCCAAGAAGCGCCGCCGAAGAGCGCCGCCGAGGAGCGCCGCCGAGGAGCGCCGCCCGGATCAGCGCGGGGTCAGCCGAGCCCGAGCTTTTGCGCCAGGCCGATCCGCTGCAGCTTGCCGGTCGCGCCTTTCGGGATCTCGTCGCGAAAGACGATTCGGCGTGGCACCTTGAAGTCCGCGAGCCGCGTCGCGACGAAATCACGGAGGGACCGCTCGTCGGCCTGCTGGCCGTCGCGCAGCACGACGCAGGCGGCGACGTCCTCGCCGAGCTTGTCGTGCGGGACGGCGAAGGTCACGACCTGGGCCACGGCCGGATGGTCCATCAGCACCTCGTCGACCTCGCGTGGCGAGATCTTCTCGCCACCGCGGTTGATGATCTCCTTGAGCCTGCCAGTGATGCTGAGGTAGCCGTCGTCGTCGAGCACGCCCTGGTCGCCGGTGCGGAACCAGCCATCGGTGAACGCGGAAGCGTTGGCTTCGCGATTGTTCTCGTAGCCGCCCGTCACGCTGCCGCCGCGGATCACGATCTCGCCGGTTTCGCTGGCCGCGAGCAGTCGGCCCGCATCGTCCATGATCCCGATCTCGGGACCGGCCGCGCGGCCGACGGTGCCGGGCTTGCGTTGCGCCGGCGGAAGCGGGTTGCTCGCCATCTGGTGCGACGCCTCGGTCATCCCGTAGGCTTCGATCAACGGCGCGCCGAACGTCCGCTCGAGTTCGGCGATGACCTGCGGCGGGATCGACGACGACGACGAGCGCAGGAAACGCAGCGGGTTGGCGGCGATCACGTCCTTGCTGCGCCCGGCGCGCGAGAGAATCGCCTGGTGCATCGTCGGTACCGCCGTATACCAGGTCGGGCGGCACTCGGCCATCCAGCCGAAGAACTTCAGCGCATTGAACCCCGGCGTGCAGAAGATGGTACTGCCGGCCGACAGCGGCGCCAGCACCCCGGCGATCAGTCCATGGATGTGGAACAACGGCATGATCGAGAGTTCGCGATCGCTGGCGGTCAGCGCGAGCGTTGCGCGGATGCTCGCGGCCGACGCGCAGACATTGGCGTGAGTCAACGGAACGATCTTCGGCCGCGACGTCGTGCCCGACGTATGGAGGATCAGCGCTACGTCGTCGGCCTGCGCCGGGCCCGGAAGGACGGCCGTCGTTGCGGCCCGCGGCGCCGGGGCCGGCGGGGGCGGCGCATGGGTCGGGCCCGGATGCCGCCTGACGATCGTGAAGGCGCCGGCACGCTCGCCACCATCTGCCGGCGCCGCCAGTTCGAGCACCTGCAGGCCCAACCGCCCGGCGACCTCGACCGCCGGCGAGTCGCTTCCCTGCTCGACTACCAATGCCCGGGCCCGCAGGTCGGACAGATAGAACTCGAACTCCTCGGCACGATAGCCGGGGTTCAGCGGACACGACGCGGCCCCGGCCGCGACGGTCACGAAGGCCGTCGCCATCATCGGCCCGTTGGGCAGGACGATGGCGACGCGGTCGCCGCGTCCGATGCCCAGGCGGTTCAGCGTCGCGATCGTCGACTCGGCGAGGGCCCGCAGGCCGCGGTAGTCGAGCGGTTGCGCGCCGGGTGCCTCGATCGCCGGTGCGTCATCGGCGCCGGCGGCCAGCAGTTCCATCAGCGTTCGCGCACGTGCAGCGGATTCGGTCATCGTTGGCTCCGGGCGGCGGTTTGTTCCGGTCGAGAATCGTGTGTTCGGGCAGAAGGTGAACGGATCAGCTTGGTTCGATTCGCAGGCGACCACGTTGCGCGCGCAGTGTCTTCGACAACAGGCTCGCCAGCGCATGGACCTGGCGGATCACCGGCGTCGGCACGTCGGCGATCTCGCCGAGTTCGATGACGCTGCCAACGAGGGCGGCCAGTTCCAGTTCGCGACCGGTCTCCACGTCCTGCAGCATCGAGGTCTTGTGCGCGCCCACCGCGCCGGCACCGGCAATCCGGTTCTCCAGCGGGATCTTGAACGCGACGCCGAGTTTCTCGCCGACGGCCTGGGCTTCGGTCATCATCTGCGCCGCCAGTTCGCGCGTCGGCCCGAATCCGACGATGTCTTCGAGCGTGGCGTGGGTCAGCGCGCTGATCGGATTGAAGCTCAGGTTGCCCCAGAGCTTGATCCAGATCTCCGAGCGGATGTCCTTCAGCACCGGCGAACGCAGCCCCGCGGCCCGCAGGCCCTCGGACAGTTCGCGCAGCCGCGGCGTGTCGCTGCCATCGAGTTCCCCGAGAGGGAAGCGATTGCCCTCGACCACGCGGATCACGCCGGGCCTGACGATCTCGGCAGCGGGATAGACGATGCAGCCGATCGTGCGCTCCGGGGGCAATGTGGCCGAGATGACTCCGCCCGGGTCGACGCTGTCGATTCGCCGGCCGCGCCACGGCGAGTCGATCCCGTGGAAGTACCACCACGGGATGCCGTTCTGCGTCGTCACGACCATTGTCTGCGGGCCGACGAGGGTGGCGATCTGCTCGACCACCGGTGCGACCTGGTGTGCCTTCATCCCCAGGATCACGATGTCCTGGTGGCCGAGCGTCGCCATCTCGTCGCTGGCCCGGAGCACCGCCCGTTGCTCGCTGCCGTCCTCGTTGATCAGCGTCATGCCGTCGGCGCGGACCGCATCGAGATTGCGGCCGCGAACGACGACGGAGACGTCGGCTCCGGTCGTGGCCAGGCGGACGGCGAGGTAGCCGCCGATCGCGCCGGCACCGACGACGCAGATTCGCTTGCCCGCCAGGCTCATGGGACGTTCGCGGTAGCGCCAGCGAGTGCGGACGCGCGGGCAGGCGTGAAGGCGGCCGCGAGGGCAGGGGCCAGGGCAGGGAAGACGAGTCCGATCATCAGCCGTGATCCGAAAGGCAAGCCATGGTAGCGCCAGATCACCCGTGCCATCATCGCCGTGCCGCCGATCGACCGACCGCACCGCCGACGCCGAAGATGCGAACCCTTGCCGACCGCGACGAACTCGTCATCTGCTTCGCCCATCCGGCCTATGCGATGCAGGACCGGTTCGAGCAGCGCCGGACCGGCATCCGGTCGTTCCAGGTCCGCACGCTCGAGGATCTACGCCGGCGGATCGGCGAGACCGATGTCCTCTGCATCTCCGGCCTGTGGCGCAACGACCTGATCGCGAGCGCGTCGCGGCTCGCCTTCATCCAGTCGATCAGCGCCGGCACCGACCAGTACGCGCGCGAGG
>JBEVJQ010000065.1:0-4292 GCA_040510055.1 Burkholderiaceae bacterium
ACCGGCATCGACCCCCACTTCTGGTGTCCGGCAATCTCGGTTGGGTGCTCGAGAAAGCTTGCGCAACGCGTGCGCTGTTGCTGCATGACGACGACCTGCTGTGCCCCGGTGGCCTGGATAAATTGATCGCCGCCAGTGATGCGACTCCGCGCGCCGCAGTGGTTTACGGCCGCTTGCGTGCGATGGCGGAGGACGGTACGGATCGGCCTTACGAGACGGCCCGGGCCAATCGCTACAATTTCAGGACACCCGAGTGGGCTGGGGCTCAGCGATGCAATCTGGAGGCCGCGCTGCGCCAGCAGATGGCCATGGACGGCTACCTCGTGGATGCGGAACTCGTGCGGCAGGTCCGATTTCGTCCGCACGCTGTCGTCGGACACTGGACAGACGTGGACTTCAGCATCCGGTTGGCCCTCGCGACGCCGGACCGTCCATGGGTCTTCGTGGACGATGACGTGTTGCGCTTTCGCGAGACGGCCAACTCACTGTTGCGGTGCCAGGATCACGACTACGGTCATCTCCAGTTCCTGCAGCAACTGTCGATGCTGGACGTGCCGGATGGCTGCCGCGAGGCGTATGAGCGCCTGATGAGCCTGGCGACGCGGCTCGCTGTCCTCAGTGCAGCGAAGGCGGGCGATCGGGCAAAGGCCTGGGAGTTGATGCAATCCCGGCCCTACGATCTGGCTTGGCTGCACCCGATGACGGTCTACCGGATGTTCTATATCCGGAACCCCGCGCTGATGCGTATGCTCAACCGCACTTTTCGCGGCCTGCGGTCCTGATCTCGCTTCGGCGGATCGATCGTTCGGGACGCGCCCGAGCGCGCAACAGCCGCTCCCGGTCCGCCAGGAAATAAAACGCATGTCTCGAAGGTGCGTCCCGAGGCACTGGGCAGTGCACCGGGCGCGCTGCAGGCCATTTGCCGTCATCCGGCATGACTGCGGGTAATTAGCGACCTGCAGCCCATCCGCCAAGAAGTGCGTCAGGCTCATGTCACAATCGCCCCTTCCGGGGTAGCTGGATGCCCCAACGTGAATCGCGGATCGGGTCTTCGGCCATGTTTTCGAACAGCCGCTTGAGGATGTTCCAGGGGCAGCGATCTGCCGCGCGTGTTTCTCGCCCGCGGGGCGCGCGGTGACGACGCAGTTCGCGACCGCACCCGAACTCACGTTGCCGGCGTCCCGGGTCGATCGTTCGCTTGCCGGCCGGCATGTCGTCGTCATCGGTGCCCTGCCGGAATCGTTGTTGAACTTCCGCGGCGACCTGATGCGCGACATGCTCGCCGTCGGCGCCCGGGTCACGGCGATGTCGGCGCCCGCGGACAGGGAGACCATCGCAGGCCTCGAGCGACTGGGCTGCGACTGGCGGCCTTTTCCGGTCGCGCGCAGCGGCACGGATCCGCGCAAGGATCTGGCGACCGTGGCCGCACTCGTCCGCTGCCTTCGCGATCTCCAGCCCGATCACGTCATTGCCTACACGATCAAGCCGGTGATCTACGGCGGCATCGCGCACCGGCTCGCCGGCGGCAACGGACACTTCCACGGCCTCGTGACCGGTCTCGGGATCGCCTTTGGCCAGCCGACGCTGCCGGGTCGAATAATCGGCCGCGGCGTCAAGACTCTGTACCGGTTCGCGCTGGCGCGGGCCGCCACGGTGTTCTTCCAGAACCCCGACGACCGGGCCCTGTTCATCGGCCGCGGTCTCGTCCCCGACCAGCGCAGCGTGCTGCTCGCCGGCACCGGGCTCGACCTGGAACGCTTCGATCGCCGGCCGCTGCCCCCCGGACCGCCGCGATTCCTGATGATCGCGCGGCTGCTGCGCAGCAAGGGCGTGCTCGAGTTCGCCGAGACGGCGCGACTGGTGCACGAACAGCGGCCTGATTGGACATTCGATCTGATCGGCGGCGTCGACTCGTCGCCCGATGCCGTGCCGGCCGAAGCGCTCGAGCGGATTGCCGCCGAGGGTCACGTCAACCTCCTCGGCCCGCAGCGCGACGTCCGCGGGTTCCTGGCGCGCAGTCACGTGTTCGTCCTGCCGTCGTACTACCCGGAGGGGCGGCCGCGAACGATCCAGGAGGCGCTCGCGATCGGTCGGCCGGTCGTGACCGCCGACACGCCCGGCTGTCGCGATGCGATCGAGCCGGGCCTGAGTGGCTGGCTCGTGCCGCCGCGCGATGCCGCGGCGTTGGCCGACCGGTTGCTGGCGCTCGAGGCGATCTGGCCGCGGCTCGAGGAGCATGCCAGCGCCGCCAGGGCGCTGGCTTGCGCGCGCTATGACGTACGACAGATCAACCGGCGCATGATCCATGCGCTGCGTCAGGCCGACTGAGCCCGATACATGTGCGGTATCGCCGGCTTCTGGACCCGCGCTGCAATCGACGCCGGGCGCGCCGCTCAATTGGCCGGCGCGATGGCGACCGCACTCGCGCACCGCGGGCCTGACGGCCACGGGGTCTGGACCGATCCATCGGGTATTGCGCTCGCGCATCGCCGCCTGGCCGTGGTCGAACTCTCGGAGGCCGGCGCACAGCCGATGCATTCGCACAGTGGCCGTTGGACGGTGACCTACAACGGCGAGATCTACAACCATGGCGCGCTCCGGGAGCGGCTCGTGGCCGAGCAGGGGTGCCCGATGCGGGGCCGGTCCGACACCGAGGTGCTGGTCGAAGCGCTCGATCGCTGGGGCGTCGCCACGACGCTCGAACGGATCGACGGCATGTTCGCGTTCGCCGCCTGGGATCGTGACCGGCAGGCACTGGTGCTCGCCATCGATCGCTTCGGCGAGAAGCCGCTCTGCTACGGATGGAGCGGCGGCGACACGCTGCTGTTCGGCTCCGAGCCGGCGGCACTCGACCGTCATCCGGCCTTCGCGCCGGTGCTCTGCCGCGAGGCGGTCGTCGACCTGATGCAGTTCGGCTACGTCCCTGCGCCGCGGACCCTCTTCGAGGGTGTGCGGAAGTGCCCACCAGGATCGGTCGTCACATTCACCGCGGCCGATCTCCGAGCCGCGCACCTGCCGCCACCGGTTCCCTACTGGCGGGCGCTCGCGGTGGCCGCCGAGGGCGCGGAAGGCGCGGCGGAAGGCGCGGCAAGATCCGAGGGCCTGTCCGAGGCGCAGTGGGTCGATCGCCTCTCCGACGTGCTGGCCCGAAGCGTCGGCCGCCAGTTGCAGGCCGACGTTCCCGTCGGCGCCTTCCTCTCGGGCGGAATCGACTCGACGACGATCGTCGCCGTGGCGCAGTCGATCAGCACGCGGCCACTGCGGACCTACACTGTCGGCTTCGACGGCGTTTCGGGTAGCGGTTCGGGTAGCGGTTACAGCCGCGGTTCGGGCAGCGAATCGGCGGCGGCCGCGGCCGTTGCCGCCCACCTGAAGACCGATCACCACGATGTCCACTTCGGCGAGCGCGATCTGCTGGCGCTCGTCCCCCGGATTCCCGAAATCTGCTCCGAACCGTTCGCCGATGCCTCGTTGCTGCCGACGCAGCTGGTGTCGTGTGCCGCTCGTGCCGACGTGACGGTGGCGCTGTCCGGCGACGGCGGCGACGAACTGTTCGGCGGTTATGACCGCTACCTCGCACTCGGTTCGCTCGGCGGACTGATCGACCGCTATCCCGGTTGGCTGCGCAAGGGCCTCGCGTCGGCACTGCTCGCCGTCCCGGCACGGCACCTCGATCGCGCCTACGAATCGGTCGGATCGCTCGGCGGCCGGGCCGGAACCTATCGCGATGTCGGCGACAAGCTGCACAAGCTGGCGCGCGGCCTCGATGCCGCCGACTGCCGGGCGCTCTACCGGCGACTGGTCACGCGCTGGCCGCGCGACTCGGGCCTCGTGCTCGGTGGCGCGAGCGCTGCAACGCCGGAACGTAGCGCGAGCGCCGCATCGACCGAAGGTAGCGCAAGCGCCGCAACTGGTGAAGGTAGGCCGAGCGCCGCAACGCCCGAAGTCGGGCACGCGTGGCCGCCGGCCAACGATCTTGCACCGGATCTGGAGTGGATGATGGGAGCGGACACGGTCGGTTACCTGCCCGGCGACATCCTCGCCAAGGTCGATCGCGCGGCGATGTCGGGCAGTCTCGAGACCCGGATGCCGTTCCTCGATCGCCGGGTCTTCGAGTGCGCCTGGTCGATGCCGACGACGATGAAGGTCCGTGGCCGGGAGTCGAAGGTCGCGCTGCGCCGGTTGCTCGACCGTCACGTCCCGCGATCGCTGGTCGAACGACCGAAGACCGGCTTCGGGATCCCGATCGACGACTGGCTTCGCGGGCCGTTGCGCGAATGGGCGAGCGACCT
>JBEVJQ010000066.1:0-2554 GCA_040510055.1 Burkholderiaceae bacterium
GCGAGAACTGCCCCGGCTCCAGCACGACGTCGCGCGCCGCGCCTTCGTCGACGCCGCCGGCGATCCCCTGGTTCAAGGCCAGCCCCTCGTCCTCGCTCGTCTCGTGCGCCATCAGGCCGGAGCGGTGCGTCCCGGGGATCACCCGCATGTTGCCGTTCTCGGGCGTCGACGGCGTCAGTGCCAGCCAGGCGGTGACCACGTCGGGCGCGGACAGGCCCCAGTAGGTCGCGTCCTGGTGCCACGAGACGTAGCTGGTGTCGTTGGCGTCCTTGGCGAAGAACTGCGAGCTCCAGCACAGGAGGTCGGGGCCGAGCAGGTCCTCGACGACGTCGAGGATCCGGGGATTCGTGACCAGCGCGTGCATCCAGGGATACAACAGGTGCGGCTTCTGGTTGATCCGCGTCGGCAAGCGGCCGCCGTGGGCGAAGCGCAGTTGGTCGTAGCGCCGCAGCGCATCGGCGGTTTCGTCGCTGTCGAGGACGTCGACCGGGAACAGATAGCCGTCGCGGCGGTAATCGTCGACGGCGCGTGCATCCAGCCGGTGTTGCATTCTTCCTCCTTCAGGTCGGCTCGCATCGTCGCGATCCGGTCAGCGAACGATCAGGACAGCGGACGTTACCGGTCAGCGAACGATCTGCTCGCGGCGGAGCGCGGCGATTCCCGCCTCGTCGAGCCCCAGTTCACGAAGGATCTCGTCGGTGTGCTGTCCGCGGTCGGGCGAGGCGGTAGCCAGTCGGGCCGGTGTTCGAGACAACGTGATGGCCTGATTGATGATGCGCAGCACGCCGAGCCGCGGATGCTCGACCTCGGCACTGGCCTTCACGTGCCGGACCTGCGGGTCGGCGAACACCTCGTCCATCCGGTGGATCGGGCCGCACGGTACCCCTGCCTCGTTGAACCGGGCGACCCATTCGGCGCTGGTGCCCTTGCCGAGCGCCTCGTTGATGACCGCGCCGAGTTCGGCGCGATTCTTCGCCCGATCCGAGCCGCTCTCGAAACGCGGGTCCTCGAACAGTTCCGGGCGCCCGATCGCCTCGCAGACTCGTTTCCACATCACCGTTCCCGAGGCCGCGACGTTGATGAAACCGTCGCTTGTCCGGTAGGCCGACGTCGGCATGCTCGTGGGATGATCGTTGCCGACCTGCGGCGGCACGTCGCCATCCATGGTGTAGCGCGCGGCCTGAAAGTCGAGCAGGGTGATCCCCGCCTGCAGCAGGTTCGATTGGACCCACTGGCCGCGACCGCTCTGTTCGCGTTCCATCAGAGCGGTGAAGATACCGAGGGCGGCGAGCAGGCCGGCAGCGACGTCGGCCACGGCAGCGCCGGCTCGCATCGGGCCTGCGCCGGGTGCGCCGGTCACCGACATCAGCCCCGAAAGGCCCTGTGCGATCTGGTCGAAGCCTGGCCGGTCGCGGTACGGACCATCCTGGCCGAATCCGGAAATGCTGCAAAGGATGATTCGCGGATTCACCCGAGCGAGCGATTCGTAGTCGATCCCGAGCCGATCCTTGACGTCGGGACGGAAATTCTCGACCACGACGTCGGCCTTGGAGACCAGCTTCAGAAACAGTTCCCTGCCGACCTTCGCCTTCAGGTCGAGCGTCAGCGAGCGCTTGTTGCGGTGCAGGTTCTGGAAGTCCGAGCCGTCGCGCGGTCCGCCGAGATCGTCATCGGCGGGCGATTCGACCTTGATCACGTCGGCACCGAAGTCGGCGAACTGTCGGACGCAGGTCGGGCCGGCACGCACGCGCGACAGGTCGAGGATACGCAGCGCCGAGAGCGCGCGGGATCGCTCGACGGTCGACGGGCCGGGGTTCGACGTCGTGGCGGTCTCGGGCGCGGTGGCTGCCATGGGTTCGCTCCTCCTGTCGCGTCTTGCCGAATGATTCCAAAGGCAAGTCTAAGCCCAGATTCGTTCGCGTCAGGTTTGCCCGGGCCTGGTTCAACCCGCGTTCGAGCGCGAGGCCGGGCCCGATCCGGGATCGGGGGTGGCAGTGGTCGGGCACGGCCCCTGCATGCGATCTCCGCGGTACTCTGTGACAGCTTGAACGGTCAGATCCGGTAGACGAGGAGGCGAGATGGACTCGAACAAACAGACGGACACGAGCAACCAGGCGGACACCAGCAACCAGGCCGCCACCGGCGGCAAGGCAGGCGATTCTGCGGCAACGGGACAGCGGCAGCGCGACGCGCTCGAGGAGTCGGAGAAGGATGCGACGCGCAAGCAGCCCGAGAACTACCGGGACGAGGCGAATGCCGACAAGGTTGTCGACATCGGCGCCGACAAGACGAAGGATCCGATCAAGGAAATCGACCCGCCCGAAGGCACCGGGCGCTGATCCCGCTGACGGCTCGGTTCAGCCTTCGAACAGCCAGCACCTGACGCTTCGATTCAGCCCTCGAACAGCCAGCGCCGGACGGCAGCAAACGGAAGGTCCCGATTGCGCTCGAGGAACAGCTGGTGGGTACCACCGGGGATCGTTTCCAGCCGCGTGCGCTGGGCCTGCGTCAGCAGCGGCAGCAGGGACTGGGCCATGTACGGCGGCGACGTCGG
>JBEVJQ010000067.1:0-2645 GCA_040510055.1 Burkholderiaceae bacterium
TTGCCCCCGTGGCTTGGCTCCAGCGCTGCGCGCCTTCCTCGACGAACAGCATCCCGGGGTTCTGGAACGGATCGGCCTGCATCGCCCGCAAGGCGGCCGTGAGGTCGTCGGTTCCGGACCGTCGGCCAGCAGCGTCGCTGGACGATCGCGCGGGCGTTGGGAGCGGCGTGGGGAGCGACGACGGCACCGACGACGGCAGCGCCGACGACGCCGGCGGTGACCCCGAGTGCGCCGATGTCACCCCCGCACCGGATTCGCCGACCGGCGTGGCGGTCGCCGATCCCGAACAGGCGGCGGCAATCGTCGCAGCGGCGACCAGCGAACGGCCGGATCTCTTGCCGATCACCCTGCGACTTCGAGGCGACGCTTCTCCTCGTGCGCGAAGTCGTTGTCGCCGCGCCATCGGAACGCGATCTCGCCGCTCCTGGTTGCCACCGTGGTGAACGACAGGTAGGGGTTCGCCGCGACGGCCGGGTGAAGGTCGGCAGCGAAGATCCTGGCGCCGTCGTATTCACACTCGAATCGCCGGACGATGTCGCGAGGCAGCACGCGCCCGTCGGCGCCGGGACGATGGCCGGTTTCCATCGGGTGCGAGATCGACGCCTGGATGGTGATCACCTCGCCCCGGCGGGCGCGGGCAGGAAGGCGGATCAGTGCGCGCGTGGCCATGACATCACTCGATGCAGGCGGCAAGCATCACGATGACATCGAGCGACGACGACCAGAACCGACCGTCGCTCATCTCGGCGATGGCTACGACCTTCTGCGAGGTCGCCAGGCGGATCCGCGTGGCAACCTCGGCGCGGCCGGCACGCGGGCCGATCTCGAAGCCGGCGATATCGTTCTGCGGGTTCTTCTCGTTGAACAGCCCAATCCGGCGCACGTAGTCGGCTTCGGTCATCGGACTGTCGACCTTGACCGAAACCGGTATGGCATTACCGTTCTCGACCAGTTCGGCGATCTCGAGCCTCACGCGCCCGGTCGTGACTGGCTTGCCGCCGGTGAACGCCGCGATCGCTGCCTCGAGCCCCGGACTCGGCGCGCCCGCTGCATTGGCCGACCCGACCGGCAGCGCAGCCAGCACGACGACCGCCGGACCGACACCGAGCAGCCGCCGGCGACTGCGGCCAGGATCGACGCTGACGTCAGCAGGAGCATTCATCGGAGCGTCTCGCCGAGGACCTGGCCGAGCGCCTTGCCAACCGCCTTGCCAAAGGTCTCGCCAAGCGTCTCTCCGGGCCCCTGACCGCGCGTCTCGGCAGGATGTCGCGCCGGCGTCGCTACGCTCGATGCGATAGCGCGCATCACTTCAGCGATCGCAGCCATGCGACCACGTCCTCCACCTGCTGGGCATCGAGCACGGGCTGCCCCTCGCGTTCGCGCGCCACCCGCTGCAGGCCGTTCGTCCGATGGAACGCCGGCATGATCGACTCGGGCAGGACACGGCGCGAGTCGACGATCCGCAACCGCAGCTGGCCCTCGCTCAACCGGCCGCCGACGCCGGCAAGATCGGGCGCGAGGTCGCCCTGGAACCGCTCCTCCGGAATCGGCGCCGGATGACAGAGCAGGCACAGCCCCGAACGCCGGTCGGCCACGATCTGCCTTCCGCGTGCCGCATCGCCCGGAACGGTCGTCAGCGACTCGGGCATGGCGTCGCCGTCGATCCGCTTCGCGCTCACCTGCGCCGGCCAGGCCGCGAGCCAGCAGAGGCCCGACAAGCAGATGCCCGACAAGACGGCCGACCAGCAGATCGCCCGGTCTCCGACGCGCGCGGCGCGCCTCACCTTGCCCTCGCGCCCACGCGATTCCGTCCGGGTCCACAAGTCGACGACAGCCAGATTCGGGCCCGGACCCTCAGGTCCGCTTCAGGCTCTGGTCCTTCAGCGGCAGGGTGCGGATCCGCTTGCCGGTGGCGGCGAAGATCGCGTTCAACACCGCCGGCGCTGCGACGGCGATCGTCGGCTCGCCGACTCCTCCCCAGAAGCCGCCCGACGGCACGATCACGGTCTCGACCTTGGGCATCTGGGCGAGTTTCATCGGCGGATAGTCGTGGAAGTTCGACTGCTCGATCCGCCCGTCCTTGACCGTGCACGATCCGTAGAGCGCCGCCGACAGGCCGTAGACGAACGACCCTTCGACCTGGGCCTCGATCTGCTGCGGATTGACTGCGTGACCGGGATCGGTGGCGGCGACTATCCGATGAATCGTCAGTTCGCCGGCGTCGCTGACCGAGACCTCGGCACAGCCGGCCACGTAGCTGCCGAACCCCATCGTCTGGCACAGGCCACGGTAGACGCCCTTCGGTGGGGGCGTCTCCCAGCCGATCTTCTTCGCCGCCGCCTCGAGCACCGCCAGGTGCTTCGGATGCTTCTGCATCAGCTTGCGACGGAACGCGAGCGGATCCTGCCGAGTCTCGTGCGCCAGTTCGTCGAGGAAGCACTCGAGATAGATGGTGTTGTGGTTCAGGTTGACGCCGCGCCAGAATCCCGGCGGGATCGGCGGATTGCGCATCGCATGCTCGATCCGGACGTTGGGGAAGGTGTAGCCGATCGACGCTTCCGGTCCGCTCGGGTTCAGTCCCTGGAACGCGACCGGGTCCATCCCGTCCTTGATGTTCTGCGGCAGCAGGCTGGCGACGATCGACT
>JBEVJQ010000068.1:0-3649 GCA_040510055.1 Burkholderiaceae bacterium
GAGATCCGCACCCACCTGCGATTGATGGACATCGTCGACCCGACCGACAAGACGGTCGATGCGCTGATGAAACTCGACCTGCCCGCGGGCGTCGACGTCGAGATCAAGCTGCAATAGCGTCCGGCCGCCGCGCTCAGCCGGCGCTCAGTCAGCGCAGCGGGCGCTCAGCCAAGGCGCAGCCGGCGCTCAGCCAGCCGAGCCGGCGCTCAGCCAGCCGAGCCGGCGCTCAGCAGGCTCAGCCAGCGCTCAGCCCGCGGGCGGCGCGCCCGCACTCACTCCCGCGGCGCTCGAAAGCGTCTCACGCAGCGCGTCGATGAAAAGGCGGGCACGTGCGGGTAACAGCCGCGCGCTCGGAAACACCAGGCTCAGCGCCCGTGGCGCCGGCTCGTAGCGCTGCAGCACGACGCGCAGCCGACGGTCGGCGAGGTAGGGCGCGACCTGGTATGACGGGAAGCGACCGAAGCCGGCTCCCCCCGCGCAGGTCTCGAGCAGGGGTTGCGCCAGGTTGCAGCCATAGCGGCCGGCAACCGCAACCGTCACCCCGTCGCGGAACGTCCAGGTCTGGCCGTCGATCCCGCTGGACGGCAGGCACGGCGCTGCGACCAGTTCGCGCGGATGGCCCGGGACACCGTGTCGGCGCAGGAAGACCGGGCTCGCGACCACGACCGTTCGAATCAGGCCGACGGCCCGCGCGACCAGGCTCGAGTCGGCGAGATGCGCGATGCGGACGCCGACGTCGAACCCTTCCTCGACGAGATTGACCACGCGATCGAGCAGCATGAGGTGGATCGCGATCTGCGGCTGGCGGACGAGGAACGCTGCCACGGCAGGCGCCACGTGCATCTGGCCGAAGAGGATTGGCGCCGTCACGCGCAACGTGCCGCGGAGCCCCGCGCCGCTGGCGGCGCTGTCGGCCTGCAGGCTGCGATCGGCCTCGTCGACCTCGGCGACTATCCGCCGCGCGCGCTCGAGATACTGGCGCCCGTCATCGGTCAGCGACAGCCGGCGCGTCGTCCGATGGAGCAGGCGAACGCCCACGTCGGCCTCGAGTGCCGCCAGGATCCGGACGACGGAGGGTAGCGACGAGCGCAGCGCGACCGCGGCGCCGGTGAGGGTACGGTGATCAACGATCGCGATGAAGGTCTCGAGTGCCCGCAGCTTGTCCACGCCCGGCAGATTACTCCGGAATCCGGAGTAGTCAAATGTCGTACGGCGCCTTCCCTCCACCTGCTTGCCGCCGCAGAATGGCCGAATGACGACGACCGCACCATCACCACCGCTGCACATCCCCTTCGAGGGTTCCCCCTGGCATGCGGGCGAACGCAAAGCCCAGGCTCTGGCTGGCGCCAGCGAGCGGATGGCCGAGATCGGCCCCAGGGTTATCCGCCCGGCGATGCCGCAGCAGCACCGGACCTTCTTCGAGCAGCTGCCATTCATCCTCGTGGCCGCTGATGGCGAGGACGGGCCGGTACAGGCGACTGTCCTAGAGGGGATCGCGGGCTTTGTCCGGTCGCCGGAGGAGCGCCGTCTGGAGATCGGAGCGCTGCCGCGGGCCGGCGATCCGCTCGCGGCAGGTCTCGCCGTCGGGACGAGCGTCGGGCTGCTCGGCATCGAGCTGCCGACGCGCCGTCGCAACCGGGCGAACGGCGTCGTCGCGGCGCGGCGTGACGCGGGGTTCGCGGTCGCGGTCAGCCAGAGCTTCGGCAACTGTCCGCAGTACATCCAGCGTCGCGAACCGATCGAGTCTTCGTCAATCGTGGCGGCGACGGCTCTGGGTCCCGAGGCGGACGTTCCGCTGCCCGCGCTGTCGACCTTCCCGAGGGCGCCGACAGCGCTGCAGCCGGCGCCCTCGGCTGGTGCCGAATTCGAGTCGGGCGCCGCCCTACCGGCGCCGGCACGCGCACTGCTGAGGTCCGCCGACACGTTCTTCATCGGCAGCCGATCAGGCCGGCAGATCGCCGGGCAGCCCGACGACGCGCGCCACGATATCTCGCACCGTGGCGGACCGCCGGGCTTCCTCTGCTTGTCGGATGACGGCGCGACGCTCACGTGGCCCGACTACCGGGGCAACTTCTTCTTCAACACGCTGGGCAATCTGCTCCGTGATCCGCGGGCGGCGCTGGTCGTCGCGGATTTCGGCTCCGGTGACCTGTTGCATATCACCGGGCATTGCCGGATCGAGTGGGACGGACCAGCACTCGCCTTGCATCCTGGCGCCGAGCGGTTGGTTCGAATGGCAATTGGCTGGGTCCGTTGGCGACCCGCAGCACTGCGCTCGCGGTGGCGTCTCGTCGACTACTCGCCGGCGCTGCCGCCGCCGTCGGTCACAGCTTGCTCGAGCACTCGGCGTCGCTGATCTCGCGCGACATCGCGATGCCACCGTGCTGCGCCAGCGTCTCCTGGCCTTCGTACGAACAGACGTAGCGCAGGAATTCGGCCACCGGCATCGGCAGCGCCTCCTTCGGCGACTTGTTGACGTAGACATAGAGCCGGCGCGCGAGTGGATAGCGACCGTCGGTGATATTCCGGGCCGTCGGCAGATACGACCTTTCACCACGCTGCGCGGCGATCGCCACCGGGTGAGTGCGTCGCGTCGCGAACAGCCGGCTCGAGAACGCAATGCCGTTCTCGTCGGCGCCGGCCGCCTGGACCACCGCGCTCGAGACCGGCTCGGACTGCATCGCCAGCGTGTAGTCGCTGCCATCGAGGACGAGCACGCGGAATACCGAATAGATCCCCTGGTTGCGCCGCGGCCCATAGCGATTGATCCGCTGACTGGCCAGCGGCCCGGTGACGCCGAGTTCGCCCCAGGTCTGCGGTATCGACAGTCCGCGCTTGGGGTCGATGCCGAAGACCGCCTCGAGTTGCGCGACGGTCAGCGTCTTCAGCGGGTTGTCCTTGTGGACGAAGACGGCGATCGCATCGAGCGCCACCGTGAGCCGCGTCGGCTCGTAGCCCCAGCGCGCCTTGAACGACTCGACCTCGCGCGCCGTCATCTCGCGGGCCATCGGCGCCAGGTCCGATTCGCCGGCCACCAGCGGCCTTACCGCGGCCGACGAACCGCCACCGGTGATCCGCAACTGGATCCTGCTCTGGATGCGCTCGAAGTCCTCCGACCAGCGGTTGAAGAGCGTGGTGAGCGTCGACGAACCGACCGTCCGGATCTCGCCGAACAGATCGGTGCCGGGCCGATAACGCGGCAGCTCGAGGTCGATCTCGTAGATGTCGTCGGCGTCGACGATACCTATACCTGCACCGGCACCGGCACCGGCACCAGCACCACCGGTCGCTGTCGGTTTTCCGCGCTTCGATCCGTTGCCGGCCCGCTCCCCCGCTCGCGGGGGATTGGCCGCAGCCACTGGCGTGCCGGGTGTGACGGTGGCCGAGGCGAGCGACGGATCGGACGGGCCGGTCAGGCGGCGTGCAACTCGCTGTTCGAGCGGCAACTTCGGCGCCGGCACGAGCACGCCCGGGACCGGGTCGGCGGCGTTGGCGCGCGGCGTCGTGCGGCCCGCCGAACGATCGCGAAACCCCTCGCGCGGACGATCACCACCACCGCCGTCGCCGCCACCGATGAGCGCGCAGCCACTGACGGCAACGACGACGCAGAAGAGGGCTGGATGCCGGGCGCTGCGCGCGAACGCGGCGA
>JBEVJQ010000069.1:0-3928 GCA_040510055.1 Burkholderiaceae bacterium
CGACGTCGTTGACCGACGAATAGGCGACGACCTGGACGTGACCGGTGTCGGGATCGATCTCGACTTCGCAGACATGACAGCCGTTCGGCCATGAGGGGGCCTGCGCCGAGGTCAACGACTCGACAACGATCGCCTGGCCCGGTTGCTTCGCGGCCAGTTCGAACAGGCCGACCGACTGGTCGGTGCCGGCCACGGTGAAGACGGCGTCGCGATACTCGATGTCGCTGGCGGCGACCTCGAGCGCATCGCCGGCCAGGTTTTTCGCCTGGTCGATCACTTCCTCGCTGGTCCGCTTGACGGCTGCCCCGCCGGTGAACAGCGACCGCGATCCGGCGCTGCCGAAACCGTTCGCCCGATCGGTGTCGCCCTGGATGATGCGGATCTTGTCCATCGGCACGCCGAAGACGTCGACCGCCAGTTGCTTGTAGGTCGTGGCCAGTCCCTGGCCCATCTGCTGGGTGGCCGAGACGATCTCGATCGCGCCGTCGGCGGCCACCGTGACCTTGACGCGCTCCTCGAGCGCATTGCCCCCGGTCCATTCGAGAAAGGTTGCAAGGCCCAGACCGCGAAGCTTGCCGTGCGCCTTCGATTGCGCGGCCCGGGCATCGAAACCCTTCCAGTCGGCGAACTCGAGTCCCTGGTCCAGGATCGACTCGAACTTGCCGCTGTCGTAGGTCTGGTCCATCGCGTTCTTGTACGGCATCTGCTGCGGCTTGATCATGTTGCGCCGGCGGACCTCGCTCCGGTCCAGCCCGGTGGCCGTGGCGGCCTCGTCCATCAGCCGCTCGATCAGGAAGATCGATTCGGGACGGCCGGCACCGCGGTAGGGGCCGGTCGCCGCGGTATTGGTCAACACCGCCGTCAGGTGCAGGTCGATCAGCGGGATGTCGTAGATGCTCGTGATCACCCACGGCCCGATCAGCAACTGGATCGCCGCGCCAGCCCCGATCGCCGTCGACCCGATGTTGGCATGCGAGCGCACGCGTAGCGCCAGCACGCGGCCGCCCTGGTCGAGCGCGAGTTCGGCATGGCTTTCGAGGTCGCGGCCATGGACCGCGCTCAGCAGTTCCTCGGAGCGTTCGGCTACCCACTTCACCGGCCGCTTCAGGGTGCGCGCGGCGTGAGCAACGACGGCGTCCTCCGGGTAGATGCCGGTCTTCATGCCGAAGCCGCCGCCGACGTCGGCCACGACGACGCGGACGTCCTCGGGCTTGCCGCCGACGACGCCGTCGGCAACTGCGTTGCGCACCGCCGTGGGCATCTGCGTGGAGATCCGCAGCGTAAGGCGCCCGTCGCCCTCGTCGGGCCAGGCGAGCACGGTCCGGGGTTCGATCGATGCCGGAGCCAGCCGCTGATTGACGATGTCGACTGCGACGACATGGGCAGCACGGTCGAAGGCGGCCGCTGCGGCCTTGGCATCGCCGTAGCGCGTCTCGGCGCAGACGTTGTCGGGGAGGTCGGCGACGACCCGCGGCGCGCCGTCAGCCAACGCCGCCGCGACCGTCGTGACCGCCGGTTGCGGATCGAAATCGACCTCGATCAGGTCGATGGCGTCGCGCGACGCCTCGCGCGACTCGGCGATGACGGCACAGACCGCCTCGCCGACGCTGTACACGCGGTCGATCGCCAGCGGCCAGCGTGGCGCCGCCGTCCCGGGTTGGCCGTCGGGACGCATGAAGCCGCCGACGCCGGGCTGGACCTTGACGCCGGCATCGCGCAGTTCGGCACCCGTCAATACGGCGAGCACGCCCGGTGCCGCCCGCGCGGCCGTCGTGTCGATCGATCGGATCACGGCGGCCGCATACGGCGAGCGCAGGAATGTCAGCGTCGCCTCCGAGGGCAGCCTGAAATCGTCGGTGAACTGGCCCTGCCCGAGCAGCAGGCTGTCGTCTTCGACGCGGCGAACGGCCTGGCCGCTGCCGAAACGTTGCGCGATCGATTCCGTGCTCATCGCAAGATCCTCATGGGCTTCCTTCTGGCAGTTATCGGCGCGGGTCGACCCAGCCATCGGGGCCTGGCTCGGTGCCGTCGAAATCGAGTTCGACCTTCGCGCCGTTGGGGTCGTGGAAGAACAGCTGCCAGACGTTGAAGTCGCCGGGCAGCCGGCGCAGTTCATGTTCGATCCCGCGGTCCTTCAGCCGGTCGACGGCCGCCGTCAGTCCGTGGGCGGTGAAGGCCATATGGTCGATCACGCCGGGGACGAGCAGCTTTCGATCGCGACCGGCCACGATGTGCAGCACCGCTTCGGCCTTGCCGGCGGCGGGATCGCGCGGATAGAGCCAGGCGCCGGGAAACCCGAATGGCGGCCGTGGGCCCGGAGCGAGCGCCAGGTGCTCGGCGTAGAAGTCGAGGGTCGCCGGCAGATCGTCGGTGAGGATGGTGAAGTGGTTGACGCTGCGTACGCTCATCGTGGCTTGCCTTGGTCGAAAGAGGCCTCGAACGCTTCATCGAAGGGGCCCATGGCGGTAAAGGCACCGCCATGGTAGACGGCCCCGGGATCGTCGGGGTCGAGCGGCTGCTTGGCCTCGATCCGGGCGCGGAACCGCTCGGTATTGTCCTTTGGCGCGTAGCCCAGGTGGCCTGCGAGCCGGTTGTCCCACCAGCTGTCGCGATTGGCCGAGGCGCCGAATACGACGGTGAACCCGACAGAGGGCGTTACCAGTGACGTCCGAACGAGTTCGAACAGGTCTTCGTAGCTGAGCCACGTGGTCAGCATCCGCCGGTCGACCGGCTCCGGGAACGACGATCCGATTCGCAGGCAGACCGACTCGATCCCGTAGCGATCGAAGTAGAACCGCGCGAGGTTCTCGCCGAACGCCTTGGACAGACCGTAGTTGCTGTCGGGGCGCAACGGCGCCGCAGCGTCGATCACCTCGGACTGGCGATAGAAGCCGATCGCATGGTTGGAACTGGCGAAGACGATGCGCCGGGTCCGATGCCGGCGCGCGGCTTCGTAGACGTTGAACGTGCCCTCGATATTGGTGCGCACGATCTTCTGGAACGTACTTTCGGTCGCGACCCCGCCCAGGTGGACGATGGCGTCGACCCCGGCGACCAGGGCGTCCACGGCCCCGGCATCGGCCAGGTCGCAGCCGACGATCTCCTCGCCGGCGCCGGCCGCGCCGCAATCGCGGATGTCCGATAGACGCAGCACGGTGGCGAGCTCCGCCAGTCGCGGCCGCAGGATGGTGCCGAGATTGCCGGCCGCGCCGGTGAGCAGCAGCGTGTCGAAATGCTTGCCTGAAGCCACGGAACCTCCACGTTTCGGATCGCCTGTCGGCCGATTGTCGGTTTCGCCTGTGTCAAGCGTCAAACACGGGCCATTCCTCCCACTTTTCGACTATTGAGTTGCCGTCGACGCGGTTTCATACTTGCCGCCGCAACCGGGAGGGTCCTCATGCGCACGATCGGAACGTGGATGGTCTTGGCGGCGGGCGGCATGGGCCTGCTCGGTGGCTGCGCCGACATGGGTGGCGTGCAGATGGGCAGCGAGCGGGCGAAAACGGTCGCCACCGGATCGGCCGGGGGCAGCACCTCGACCAACGCCAACGCCCAGCTCGAGCGCTGCGATCAGTCGTTGGGGACGTTGGCAGTGGTCGAGGATCAGGGCCAGCGCTGGTATTACTACCTGACCCAGGAGTACAAGCTCCAGTCCACGGTGCCGCTGATCCGGATGCTGGTCCAGCAGTCGAACTGCTTCGTGATCGTCGAGCGCGGCCGCGGTTTCAACCAGATGACGCAGGAGCGCAACCTCGATCGGTCGGGCGAGACGCGCGCCGGCAGCAACTTCGGTCCCGGTCAGATGGTGGCTGCCGACTACAGCATGAACCCATCGATATCGTTCAGCCAGCGCGATGCCGGCGGCCTCGGTGCCGCGCTCGGCCGCTTCAACTCGACCCTCGGCCTTGCCGGCGCCGTCGCCGGCAAC
>JBEVJQ010000070.1:0-17735 GCA_040510055.1 Burkholderiaceae bacterium
AGCGCCGCCACCGCGGCGGCCGTGCGTCGACCATAGCCATCCTCCGATCGCCCAGCGTGTCCCCGCGTACCGCGTCGCGGCTAGCGTGAGCGAACGCCTCGCGGCGGCGCGTCGAGACCGCGTCCGGGACCAGGGGCGACTGACCGCGCCATCGCGACGCGGGCGACCCGCGCCCGACTTGCATCGAGCGCACGCGGAGCACACATGGACCTGGGGCTGTCTGATTTCATGAACTCGTCGCCGCTGCGCGCGACCCTCGCCGTCGTTCTCGGTCGCCTGCGCCTGCCGGCGCGCTACGATGCGCGGGTCGGGCTGGCGGACCGGATCGAGCCGCGGTTCGACGCCGATCGGCCCGCCGATCCGGCAGAGGCCCTGTCGGGCAGCATTCGGCCGCTGCCGTACATCGCGACCGAGTAAAGCCCGGTGCGCACCGGCGGTCCCGGCGACGACTACGGCATCTCGAAGAAAGCTTTGATCCGCTCGGCCTGATCGAGCGCGTCGCGCCGCCCGAGCGCCATCAGCCGCCGCGTGTAGGAACGGTCGAACAACAGATAGGACCCGATGCCGGCGCCGCCCTCGCGGCGTGCTCCGGCCACGCGCAGCAGCGCCCGCACGCTGGTGGGCAGGGCCGAGACCTGCGCCACGGCCAGCTGGTCCAGCGGACGACTGGGCGCGATCACCAAGGTCTCGATGACGCGCAGTGGTGAGTGGGCGCGCACGGCCGGCGGCATCAGGCTCAGCGTCCGGTTGATCCGGTTGATGCGCTCGAGGTCGCTCGCGAGCGCATCGAAGAAGATGCTGGCGAGCATGTGCGAGCCGACCTCGGCGAGCGACGGGTATTCGCCCGAGGTCATGCTCGGGTCGACCGGGTCACGGGCGCCCCCGCGGGCGCGCGCGCCCGCCACGACGGCGCCTTCGCCCGTGCCGCGACCGATCGCCGCCGGCGGTGCGCCGGCTCCGGGGGCTGCCACGGTCTCGGGCAGCTGCGCCGAGCCGATCACCAGGATCCGGTCGGCGCCGAGGTGGACGACGGGGCTGGTCGGAGCCATCTGACGCATCGAGCCATCGCCGCAGAACTCGCGCCGCCCGTTGATCACGAGCGGAATCGCCGGGAACAGGAACGGCAGGGCGGCGGAGGCCATCAGATGACGTACCCCGATGGTCGTCGGATAGGCGACGCGCTGCGACCGGACCCAGGGCGGGCGCGCGTCCCGGCTCTGGTAGAACGTGATGTGATGGCCCGACGAATAGCTCGAGGCGCCGATCGCCAGCGAATCGAGGTGTCCCTGGGCCAGGTTCTTCTGCAGCCGTTCGAAGTCGATGGTTCGCACCAGCAGCGACTCGAGCGGCGAGTTGTCGAACAGCGATCGCGGTGCCTTGCGGACCAGCCAGCCGAGGCCGACGTTGCCGACCCAGCGCCCGGCGTTGCCCAGCGCGCCGCCGATGTCCGAACGGTAGACCTGAGCCGGCTCGACGTTGCCCCAGATCGCGCCGAGACGAGCAATGGCGCCGAAGAGGTCGTCGGCGCCGGCAGCCAGCGCCGCGGCATTCAGCGCGCCGGCCGAGGTCCCGCAGACGATCCGGAACGGATTGGTTCGTTGCGGCCACCGCGACTCGAGCAGGATCCGGCGAATCCCCAGCAGCGCGCCGACCTGGTAGGCGGCGCGGGCGCCGCCGCCCGTCAGCACCAGCCCGATCGGTCCGGGCACGCCCAGGGCCACCAGTGGCGTGTCGGCACTCGGGTGCGGATGGCTGGCCGGAGCGTTCATCGCGACAGGATAAGGTGAGGGGTTGTTGGACGCGGTGTCGAAATGCCGGTCCGTTCTGGACCAACGCATGACTCCGGCCAACGGCGACACGACGGACGGGCCTTCGCCCCAGCTTGGCGGGCCGGGGTCGTGCGCTGTTGCGGGCCGTCCTCAAGCCGTGGGCTCTTGAGACGGGACACTAGAATGGCGGATTCGTTGGCGCGCTGCCCGGCAGCGCCGCCCCCGCCACCGAGGATCCCATGCCCGTCAACCTCTCCGCACCGGACCCGTCTCGGCTGAGTCCCGTGTCGGGGATCGAACTGGGAACCGCCCGCGCCGGGATCCGCAAACCCGGGCGTCGTGACCTGCTAGTGGCCCGATTCGCCCCGGAGTCCACGGCCGGCGCGGTGTTCACCCGCAACCGGTTCTGCGCGGCGCCGGTGACCCTCGCGCGGGCTAACCTCCAGGCCTGCGGCCAACGGCCGCGGGCGCTCGTGGTCAACACCGGCAACGCCAACGCCGGCACCGGAACCGCCGGATTGGACGCGGCCAGGCGGACCTGCGCCGCGGTCGCGACGGTGTTGGGCACGGCGTCCGATGCGGTGATCCCGATGTCGACCGGCGTCATCCTCGAGCACCTGCCGGTCGAACGGATCGAAGCCGGGCTCGGCGAGGCGATCGCGGATCTGAAGCCCGACAACTGGGCAGCCGCTGCAGAAGCCATAATGACCACCGACTCGGTGCCGAAAGCGGCGTCGCGGCGGGTCGAAGTCGACGGCAAGATGGTCACCATCACCGGCATTGCCAAGGGCGCGGGGATGATCCGGCCGAACATGGCGACGATGCTGGCATTCATCGCCACCGATGCTGCGATCGTCCCGGACCTCCTGCACGAGCGCGTAGGGCGGATCGCCGATGCCAGCTTCAATCGGATCACTGTCGACGGCGACACGTCGACCAACGACACCTTGCTGGTCGTGGCGACCGGCCGCTCCGGGGCCCGTGCCAGCGCCGGGTCCGACGCGTTCTTCGCGGCGCTCGAGGCCGTGGCCGTCGAACTGGCGCAGGCGATCGTGCGCGACGGCGAAGGCGCGACCAAGTTCATCACCGTGCGGGTCGAGCGCGCCGCTGCCGAGGACGAGGCGGCCGCCGTCGCCTACGCGATCGCCCATTCGCCGCTGGTCAAGACTGCGTTCTTCGCCTCCGATCCGAATCTCGGTCGCATCCTCGCGGCGATCGGCTATGCCGGCATCGCCGACCTCGACGTCGACGGCGTCGATGTCTATCTCGACGACGTCCATGTGGCCACGGCCGGCGGTCGTCACCCGGACTACCAGGAGGCCGATGGCCAGCGCGTGATGAAGCAGTCCGAGATCACCGTTCGCGTCGTACTTGGCCGCGGCGCCGCCGCCACCACCGTCTGGACCTGCGACCTTTCGCACGACTATGTCTCGATCAACGCCGACTACCGCTCCTGAGCGCTTCGGGAACGCGCCGAAGTCGCCTGCCCGTGTCCGCCGGGCCGAGCCTGGTCGCTCGGCCGATTCCGGACGCCCGAGCGATCTTGGCCGCCTGGCCGATCTCGGTCGCCCGGCCGATCTCGGTCGCCTGATCGAACGCGCCGACGCCCTGCTCGGACGGCTGCAACCTCTGCTCGAGCGTGTCGACGAATGGATGCCGGCTGCCGGCAGCCCCGATTGGGACGGTGCGATCGCCTGGCGTTGGCGCCGACGCAAGACGGCGCTGGGTTCGGTCGGCCTGCTGCAGCCGGTGCGACAGCCGGCCACGCTCGCGTTCGATGACCTGCAGAACGTCGACGAGCAGAAAGCGCTGGTCGAGCAGAACACGCGTCAGTTCGTCGCCGGTAAGGCGGCGAACAACGTCCTGCTGACGGGTGCCCGCGGCACCGGCAAGTCGTCGCTGATCAAGGCCTGCCTCAACGCCTATCACCCCCGGGGGCTGCGGCTGATCGAGGTCGACAAGGACGATCTCGTCGACCTCCCGGAGATTGTCGACCGGGTCGCCGACCGGCGCGAGCGGTTCATCGTCTATTGCGACGACTTGTCGTTCGAGCACGGCGAGGGCGGCTACAAGGCGCTGAAGACGGTTCTCGACGGGTCGGTCTCGGGCCAGGCCGAGAACGTGCTCGTCTACGCGACCTCGAACCGGCGGCACCTGATGCCGGAGTTCATGAGCGAGAACCTCGAGGCCAAGCACCAGGAGGACGGCGAGATCCACCCGGGCGAGACCTCCGAGGAGAAAGTCTCGCTGTCCGAGCGCTTCGGCCTGTGGGTCGCGTTCTACCCGTTTCGCCAGGACGACTACCTGGCGGTGGTCGCGCACTGGCTCGGCTACTTCGGCGCGTCGGCGCCGGATATCGAACGCGCGCGTCCCGACGCGTTGCGCTGGGCGCTCGAACGGGGGTCGCGGTCGGGTCGCGTCGGCTGGCAGTTCGCCCGCGACTGGAGCGGTCGGCACGTCGCGCGTGGCCGGGTAGCCGGCGTCCGGGGGCGCGTCGCCGCCGGCCCGCGTCGAGAAAGCGGCGCGTGACCTCGAGAGACCTGGCCGCCGCCTGGCCGTGCCGCCATGCGACCGATGAGTCGCGCGGTCGATCCCGTCCGCCGTCGATCACGTCCGCGGTCGATCACGTCCGCGGTCGATCACGTCCGGGGTCGATCACATCCGGGGTCGATCACATCCGGGGACGATTACGTCCGGGGACGATGCCGTCGTCCGCCCGATGACGGCGCGTGCCCGATGACGTCCTGCGGCAGATGACCGACGTCGCGCGGCCGATCACCGACGTCGCGGTCGGAGTGGTGTTCGACGCGGCCGGTCGCGTCCTGGTCGGCCAGCGTGTCGCCGGTAAGCCCTATGGCGGCTGGTGGGAGTTCCCCGGCGGCAAGTTCGAGCCCGGCGAGGACGCACATGGGGCGCTGGTCCGCGAACTCGACGAGGAACTGGGCATCAGCGCGGAGCGCAGCGACCCGTGGCTGGTGCGCGAACACGTCTACGAACATGCGCACGTGCGGCTGCATTTCCGCCATGTCGTCGAATGGCGTGGCCAGGCCCGTGGCCGGGAGGGCCAGGCGCTGGTCTGGCGCGATCCGGCGGCGATCGACGTCGCGCCGCTGCTGCCGGCCGCGATCGCCGCGGTCCGCTGGCTCGCCCTGCCGCGCCGCTACTGGATCACCGATGCCGCCGGCCTCGGCAGCGCCCGTTTCCTGGAAGCGCTCGAAGCCCGGCTCGAGGTGCTGGCCCGCGACTGGTCCGATCCCCGCCGGCGGGCGATGCTGCTGCTGCGCGAGCCGGCGCTCGATCGCGCCGAGGTCGCCGCACTGCACGCGGCGATGAAAGTCCGGATCGCCCGGGCCGGGTTGGCGGACCGATTGCTGCTGCTCGTCAGCAGCCGCCACGCCGACGGCCGGCAAGAGGGGGAGGTGACCCGCGACGGCCTGCACCTGACCGGCCGTGACCTTTACCGTCGCGTGGCCGCGGCCTCCGCGCTCGATCCGGCTGCGCGCAGCGACCGGGGCTACCTGGCAGCCTCGTGCCACGAGCCTGCCGACCTGCTGCTGGCCGACCGGGCGGGCGCCGACCTGGCCGTTTTCGGCCCCGTCCTCCCGACCGCCAGTCATCCGTCGGCCGCTGGGCTAGGGTGGACCGGCCTGGCGCGGGCGATCGCGACGACGCCCTTACCGGTCTTCGCCCTGGGCGGTGTCGGACCGGAGGACCTCGATCGCGCCCGTCGTAGCGGCGCTCACGGAATCGCGATTCAGCGCGCGGCCTGGCGCTGACCGATCACGGATCAGCACCGAGGATCGGCCGGTCAGGAACACTAGGCCGCGGGGTCGGGAGCGCGCGCCGGCGGCGCAGGAGCGCGAGCCGGCTGAGTCGGAAGTCAGGAGCGCGAGCGCGGCCCCGCGCTGTCGTTACCGAGGCCGGCCGGGTCGCCGGCGAGGTCGCCGCTGAGGCTGTCGCTGTCCAGCGGATCGCCGTCAACGCGATACCGATCGCTCGCCCAGGCGCCGAGATCGATCAGCCGACAGCGTTCCGAGCAGAACGGGCGATAGCGGTTGACGACCGAAAATTCGGTCGGCTCGCCGCATTGGGGGCAGTTGACGACGGGCGCGGCGCCGCTCATCGGATCGGGCCGTCGTCGGCCAGCCGGTCGATCAGAGATTGCACAGGCTCAACTCAAAGTCGAGCGGCTCTTCGACGGGTCGCGTGCGGAATTCGCGATCGAGTCGGCCGAACCGGATCCAGAGCATGTATTTGTTGGCCGAGAACTCCGGCACGGCCCCGAGCGACTCGTCGAGGCGGATCTGCGCGAGGTGATAGGTCTTTCCGCCGAGCTGCTGCTGGTAGCTGCCGTTCTGCGACGACGCCCGACTCTTCTGCGCCGACTCGCGCAGCAGGCGCAGGACGATGTGAAGGCAGTCGTGCAGCGGCCGAAACGGCTGCGCCCACTGGAAGATGTCATGGCGGCGGGTTTTGGCCTCGGCCTGCAGCCAGGCGTAGTAGAACGGAAGGTCGACCTGGAAGCTGCAGCCGGGAATGATCGAGCGGCTGCGCACGCTCATCAGCCACTCGTTGTCGCGCAAGTGTTGGCCGGTCTTGGCCGGGGCCGCCTGAAGGCTGCGCGAAGCCTCCTCGATGCTGTCGAGGATCTGCCCCAGCGCCTCGTTCGAGACGCTGGGATTGTCTCGGAAAACCACCAACGTCTGGCGCTGGCGCTCGAGTTCGATCAGCAGGTCCGACTTCAGGTCGGCGCGCGACGAGATCTCGAGAATCTCGAACAGGGTGGTAAGCGCGATGTGGTGATCCATCGGTTCGGCGCGACCGGCATAGCGTTCGAATCGACGGAAGAGTTCCTCGAGCCGCAGCAGCGTCCGGATCCGCTCGTTGAACGGATGCTCGTAGGTGATCATGCAGCGATGATAAACCGGGGCGCAGGGCCGATCGGGGACCCGTCGCCGATCCCGACACGGGCAAATGCATTCGCCGGAGTCAAGCGCACTCGGGCGCATCGAGTCTGGATCGACGAACCCGGGCATCCAGCGCAAGGCGCAGACCGACGAATGGAGGCAGGCGCCGCGCTTCGGCGCGGTACGCTGCGCTCGCCAACCGAGGGCCTGCCGTCAAGCGCTTCGGCGGGCCGCGAGGCCGAGATAGGCTGCGTGCAGAGTGGCCACCTGGGCCGGCAGCGCCGTGCGATCGCCACCGTTGTCGATCACGTCGTCGGCCACGGCGAGGCGGGCCTCGCGGGTCGCCTGGGCTGCGAGGATCCGCTCGACCTCGGGTCGGGTCATCCCCGCCCGTTGCATGACCCGTGCGATCTGCACTTCCGTCGGGCAGTCGACCACGAGGATCCGGTCGAAGCGCGACCGCCCGCTTCCCGATTCGACCAGCAACGGGATTGCCAGCACGACGTAGGGCGCGCCCGCGGCGAGAGCGGTCCGGGCGTCGAGATCGCTGCGCTCTCGGATCAGCGGGTGCAGGATGGCCTCGAGCTGCCGTCGCGCGGTCGGATCGCCGAAGGCCTGGCCACGCATCGCCGTGCGGTCGAGACTGCCGTCGGCCGCGACCACCGAGGTACCGAATGCGCGCGTGATCGCCGGCATCGCGGCACCGCCGGCGGCAGTCAACTCGTGGGCGATCCGGTCGGTATCGACCAGCGCTGCGCCCAACTCGACGAAGTGGTCGGCCACCGTGCTCTTGCCGCTGCCGATCCCGCCGGTGAGCCCGACGGTGAAGCCGCGGGGACGAGGGCGAGGATCGGCATCGCCACCGGTGCCGAGAGCAGTGGACCGATCAATGGACGTCATCGGGCAACTGTAGCAGGCCCCCGCGACGGACCGGTCGACAGGTCCAGCATCCCGACGCAGGGTGTCCGCTGCGAAAGGCTGCATCATCTCCGCTTCCGATTGCCCGGTTCCGGTACCGGGGAACGTCACGACACCGGAGCGCAGATTGGCGGAAGAACTCGAACTCAAGCTGACACTGACCCCCGGCGCCGCGGAGGCGCTGATGGGCTCGCCGCTGCTCGCCAGCGACTTCGAGCGCGCTATCCAGCACGCGACGTACTACGACACTACCGATCTCGCGCTCTGCAAGACAGGCATTTCGCTGCGCATCCGGGATGCCGAAGGCCAGCGGATCCAGACGATCAAGTCCGATCAGGGTCGCAGCGCCGGCCTGTTCGCGCGCCTCGAGCGCGAGCGGCCGGTCGATGGCGACGTTCCCGACCTCCAGGACGACGCCGACGTCCGCGCGATCGTCGCCGGCGACGAGCTGGTCCCTGTATTCGAGGTCCGCAACGAGCGCAGACGCTGGCAGCTCGAGGTCGAAGGGGCGCAGATCGAGGTCGCACTCGATCAGGGATCCGTGGTCGTCGCGGATCGATCCTCCTCGATACTCGAGTGCGAGCTCGAGTTGAAGGCCGGCAACGCGGCTGGGTTGTTCGCCCTCGGGCGACGGATCGCTGCGGTCGCCCCGGTCCGACTGGCAGCCATCAGCAAGGCCGAGCGCGGCTACCGGCTGCTGGGCGCGCTGCCCGGCCGCTACAAGGCCGAGCCGATCGCGCTCGATTCCGACACGCCGGTCGGCGACGCCTTCGCGCGGATCGCCGGTGCCTGCCTGCGCCAGTACCTGTTGAATACCGACGTGCTGGTAACCAGTCTCTCGCTGCCCGGCAAGGACGGCGTGCAGGCGCTTCATCAGGCGCGGGTCGCGCTGCGACGGCTGCGAGCTGCCATCAGGATCTTCAGGCCGTTGCTGGCGGCCGACGGCCAGACCGACGCGATCGACCAGGGATTGCGCGAACTGGCCGGAGTGCTCGGCGAGGCGCGCGACCTCGACGTGATGCTGGAGCGCAGCGAGCCTGGACAGCTGCAGCGTCGGCTGCGGCTCGCCCGGACCGCCGCCTACCGACGGGTCTCGATCGAACTCGAAGCGGAAACGACGCGCGCCCTGATGCTGGACCTGGCCGAGTGGATCGCACGCGGTCCGTGGTCGGAGATGCCGGAACTTCAGCCATTGCGGGAGACGCCGTGCGCGGCGTTGGCGGCCGATGCACTGATCCACTTCCGGCGCAAGGTCCGCAAGGCCGGGCGCCGGGTAGCAAAGATCGACGACGAAAAGCGCCACGAGCTGCGCAAGAATGCCAAGAAGCTGCGCTACACGGCCGAGTTCTTCGCGGCGTTGCAAGCCGATACGCCACGCGCGAAGCATCACCAGCGTTTCGTCGACGCGCTCGAGGTGGTACAGGATCGGCTCGGAGCGCTGAACGACCACGCCACGACCCCGCACGTTCTGGCGCGTCTCGGATTGTCCGACGATCCCCAGGCGGCCACGCTCCTTTCCGGTGCCGGGAAGGGCCACCTGCTCGGCACCGCAGCCGAGGCCCTGCGCGACCTGTCGGACGCCAAGCGTTTCTGGGACGACGGCTAGCGGATGCCGTAGAGCGCCATCAGTGGTGCGCCGAAGTGCAGCATCAGCAGGCCGGCGCCGGCGAGGTACGGTCCGAACGGGATCGGCGTCTCGCGGCCGTGACTGCGCAGCAGCATCAGTGCGATCCCGACGCCGGCGCCGACGACTGACGACAGCAGGATGATCGCCGGGATCGACTGCCAGCCAAACCAGGCGCCCAGGGCGGCGAGCAGCTTGAAGTCGCCATAGCCCATGCCTTCCTTGCCGGTCAGCAGGCGGAAGATCCAGTAGATCGACCACAGCAGCAGGTAGCCAGCCACCGCGCCGATCACCGCGTCGCGCAGCGGGACGAATCCGCCCACGAGGTTGACCAGCAGCCCGGCCCAGAGCAGCGGCAACGTGATGTCGTCGGGTAGCAGCTGGGTATCGAGGTCGATGAAAGCCAACGACACCAGCGCGAAGCACAACCCGACGGCGGCAATGCCAGGGACGGTCAGGCCGAAGCGCCAGATCGCCGCGGCTGCCAGCACGGCGGTCAGGCCCTCGATCAATGGATAGCGCGCCGAGATCGGCGACTTGCATTGCGAGCACCGCCCGCGCAGCCAGAGCCAGGACAGGACCGGGATGTTCTCCAGCGCGGTGATCCGGTGGGCGCAGTGCGGACAGCGCGATCGCGGGACCACGAGGTTGAATGGCTGAGCGTCTTCCGACGCCGGCCGTCCTTCGACCTCGGCGGCTTCAGCGGCCCACTGGGCCTCCATCATCCGCGGCAACCGGTGGATGACGACATTCAGGAAGCTGCCGACCAGCAGCCCGAAGACTGCTGCGGCCAGCACCGTGAACGCGGGCGTGACCCAGTAGGCAGTGGCGATCCCGGCCTCGACGGTCACGCCCATGTCCATCTGCTGTCGGCTGTCAGACGACCTGGCCGAGCTTGAAGATCGGCAGATACATCGCGACCACGAGGCCGCCGATCAGCGTCCCGAGGATGACCATGATCAGCGGCTCGAGCAGCGACGAAAGACTCTCGACCGCATCGTCGACCTCGCGCTCGAAGATGTCGGCGGCCTTCGACAGCATCGAGTCGATCGAGCCTGATTCCTCTCCGATACCGGCCATCTGCAAGACCATGTTGGGGAACACGTTGGCATTCTGCATCGAGACGGTCAGGCTTGTCCCGGTAGACACTTCCTGCTGTATCTTCTTCGTGGCCGTCTGGTAGATGATGTTGCCCGAGGCACCACCGACCGAATCCAGCGCCTCGACCAGCGGCACGCCGGCGGCGAACATCGTCGACAGCGTCCGCAGCCAGCGGGCGATCGTCGCCTTGCGCATCACCGGACCGAAGATCGGCACCCTCAGCGCGAGCCGGTCCATCGCCATCTGTACCCGCGGCGACCGGCGCCAGGCCTGCATGAAGAAGTAGAACCCCAGGCCGAGGCCGCCGAAGATCAGGTACCAGTAGCTGACGAACCCGTCGGAGATCGCGATCACCGCCAGCGTTGGCGCGGGCAGGTCGGCACCGAAGCTCTCGAACACGCTCTTGAACGCCGGCACGACGAACAGCATGATGACGGCCACGACGATGAAGGCGACGACCAGCACGGAGATCGGATAGAACAGGGCGGATTTGATCTTGCCCTTGATCGCTTCCATCTTCTCCTTGTACGTCGCCAACCGATCGAGCAGGTCGTCGAGGATACCGGCCTGTTCCCCGGCTCCCACCAGGTTGCAGAACAGGCTGTCGAAGTAGAGCGGGTACTTGCGGAAGGCGCGCGACAGCGACGTCCCGGTCTCGACGTCGCCCTTGATGTCGGTGAAAAGCTTGGCCACGGCGGCGTTGTCCGTGCCCTTGGCGACGATGTCGAACGACTGCAGCAGCGGGACGCCGGCCTTCATCATCGTCGAGAGCTGGCGCGTGAACAGCGTGATGTCGGAGTCCTTGATCCTGCCGCCGGCCTTCTTGTATCTCTGCTGCTTGATCTTGGTGACGACGATGCCTTGGCGACGCAGCGCCGAGACCACGACGGTCTGGCCGCTGGCACGGCTCTCGCCGCGCAGCGTCTTGCCGGCCTTGTCGCGACCTTCCCAGGCGAAGTTGTATTCCTTGACCTTCGCCTTCTGACCGGGAGGCAATGCCTTGGCGACCATGGTGGGCTCCGTCTTATCCAGTGGTGCGTGTGGTGCGTGTAATGCGCGTCGCGGTTTCGATGGCCACGTCGCGTATCGATGATTACTCGTTGGTGACGCCGAGGACTTCCTCGATCGAGGTCAGCCCGGCCCGGACTTTGCGCAGGCCCGATTCGCGCAGGTCGCGCACGCCCTCGCGGCGCGCCTGTTCGGCGATCTGCATCGCGTTGCCGTTGGTGAGGATGATCCGCTGGATCTCATCGGAGATCGGCATGATCTGGTAGATGCCTACGCGGCCCTTGTAGCCCGAGCCGCCGCAGCGTTCGCAGCCGACCGGGTGCATCGGTCGCCAGCTGCCGTCGACGTCGGCCTCCTTGAAGCCGGCGGCCACGAGCGCGTCCTCGTCGAGCGGCGACTCGGCCTTGCAGGTGCAGAGCCGTCGTGCCAGACGCTGGGCGGTGATCAGGATCACCGACGAGGCAATGTTGAACGGGGCGATCCCCATGTTCATCATCCGGGTCAGCGTGGTCGGCGCATCGTTGGTGTGCAGCGTCGACATGACCATGTGGCCGGTCTGGGCCGCCTTGATCGAGATGTCGGCGGTTTCGAGGTCGCGGATCTCGCCGACCATGATCACGTCCGGATCCTGGCGCAGGAACGACTTGAGCGCGGCGGCGAACGTCAGCCCGGCCTTGTCGTTGACGTTGACCTGGTTGATCCCCGGAAGGTTGATCTCGGCCGGATCCTCGGCCGTGGAGATGTTGACGCCGGGCTTGTTCAGGATGTTCAGGCAGGTGTAGAGCGAGACGGTCTTGCCGGAACCCGTGGGACCGGTGACCAGCACCATCCCGTAGGGCCGCTGGACGGCGTCGAGCAGCACCTGCTTCTGGTCGGGCTCGTAGCCAAGGGCTTCGATGCCGAGCTTGGCCTGTGACGGGTCCAGGATCCGCATCACGATCTTCTCGCCGAACAGCGTCGGCAAGGTCGAGACGCGAAAGTCGATCGCCCGGTTGGCCGAGACCACGAGTTTCATCCGGCCGTCCTGCGGGATCCGCTTCTCCGAGATGTCGAGCCGTGAGATCACCTTGATCCGCGACGACAGCTTGTCCTTGATCGCCAGCGGCGGTTGCGCCATCTCGCGCAACTCACCATCGATCCGGAACCGGATCCGGTAGAACTTCTCGTACGGCTCGAAGTGCAGGTCGGACGCACCGGCCTGGATCGCGTCCATCAACACTTTCTGCAGGAACTTGACGACCGGGGCGTCGTCGACTTCGGAGCTGTCCTCGACGCTGGCCGCGACGTCGCTGACCATGTCGATGCCGAGATCGTCGCCCACGAGGTCGGCGAGCTTGTCGGCCGCGCTCTGGCCGAGCTTGTCGATCAGCTTGAGCAGCTTGTCGTGCTCGACGATGATCGGGTCGATCGTTGCCTGCTGCTTGAACTTGACGCGGTCGAGTGCGGTCTGGTCGGTCGGGTCCGAGACCAGCACCGCCAGCCGGTTGCCACGCTTGATCAGCGGGACGATCCGGGACTCGGCCAAGAGCTTCTTGTCGATCAGTTCGGCCTGGACGACGCTGGGATCGATCGCTCCCAGGTCGAACAACGGCATCCCGAAGTTCTCCGACAGGAACCGCGCCAGCTTCGGCGCCGTGATCGTGCCGCCGGCGATCAGTTCGTCGATGAACCGCGCGTCCGGGTTCTGCTGGGCCTTCTGCTGGATTGCGACAGCCTGGTCGAGCCGCAGCAGCTGGCGCTGGATCAGCGCCCGCGCCAGGCCGGGCAGGGTGACCTGCTCGACCTTGTCGGATTTCGGCGGTTGAATGGCAGTGGCGGACAAGCGGAACGGCTCCCGGGAGCGAAAGAGGGTTCTCTTCCCCCGGAGTTTGCCGTTGCCTGGAGGGCCGTGACAGGCCCGGTCGGCCGCGGTTCGCCAGACGGACGGCCCTGCGGTACGGACGGCGAAGTAGCTGCCGGACGGTGCGGCGACCGCGGTCGGATCGCAACGGGCACTTCGATCAGCCTGGGGTGCGCGACTCCTGCGATCGGTCGCCCAGCCGCTCGCCGTTGCCGTCGGTCGGCGCCGCAGCGCCGTTCAGGCGCTGGAGCCGGAAGCTGCGGATCGTGCGGCTGTCCATCGACAGCGCCTCGATCACGGCGTCGCCATGGCGGACGCTGACCGGGCCGTCCGGCATCTCGCGCAGGGTCTCGATCATCCAGCCCGACAGCGTCTTCGGCCCATCGAGCGCGAAGCCGATCCCCAGCCGGCGATTGAGCTCGCGCAGCTGCATCCGGCCGTCGGCCGTGGCCTCGTCGCCGATCCAGTCGTGGCCGGCCGATTCGGCCATCGTCGGCGCCTGGGTGGTGAATTCCCCGATGATCTCTTCGATGATGTCCTCGAGGGTCACCAGGCCCAGCACCTCGCCGTACTCGTCGACCACCAGGCCGACGCGCCGCCGGGTGTCCTGGAAGAACTGGAGCTGGGTGAACAGTGCCGTGCCGCTCGGGATGAAGTAGGGTTCGGTCAGCAGCGCCCGGATCTCGTCGCGATCGAGTTCCTGGCGATCGAGCGCGGCGAGCGTTCGGCGCACGTGCAGGATTCCGACGACGCGGTTCAATTCGCCCTCGAACACCGGCAGCTTGTTGTGATAGCAGGTGGTCAACTGGCCGATGATCGATTCGCGCGAGCCGGCGATGTCGAGCGCCTCGACCTGGGCTCGCGGCGTCATGATGTCGTCGACCGTGATCGCCTCGAGGTCGAAGAGGTTCATCAGGATCGCCCGGTGCTTGGCCGGCATGTACCGGCTGGTATCGATGACGATCGAGCGCAGTTCGTCGGCGCTCAGCCGGGTATCGGTCGAGCGGCTGGTGTCGATCCCCACCAGCCTGAGCAGCCGGCTGGTGATCTGGTTCAGCATCCAGACCACCGGCGCGCCGATCTTCATCGTCACGGCGAGCGGATAGCTCGTCACCAGGGCGATCCGCTCCGGGTAGGTGGCGCCGATCACCTTCGGCGTGATTTCGCAGAAGATGATGATCAGGGTCGCGATGACTGCGGTGGCGATCGCGAGCACCGAATCGTGGTTGCCGAAGTAGCGGATCGCCAGCGCCGTCACCACCGCCGTCAACGCGGTATTGGCCAGGTTGTTGCCCAGCAGAATCGTCGACAGCAGCCGCTCGACACTCTCGAGCAGTCGCGACGTCAGTGCCGCGCCGGCGCGTCCCTCCTTGGTCAGGTGGGCCAGGCGCAGCTTGTTCAGCGCCATCATGCTGGTTTCGGCGATCGAGAAGAACGCCGAGGCAAGCAACATGAGAACCAGGGCGGTCGCCTGCGCCCAGATCGGTATGTCGTCCAACGTCGCGGTACCGGAAGCAGGGGGAGCCACAAGGATAAGCGATAGCGGGCGCGGGGCCAGGGCCCGGCTGGCTCGAATATTCGAGCCCTGCGGTTCGAGGGTTCGCAGTCGAATCCGCCAGGAAGGTCGTCTCGAGCCCGGGCCGAACGCGCCGCTGTTTGCACGAATGCAGCGCTAAACTCGTCCCTGCAGCGTCTTGCCTGGCGCTCATCGACGCCGGGCGGACTGCGATCAACCGGGGGCGGCATCATGGCGACGCGAGCGAAGAAGACGGCGGCGGCGGCGGCCGGCGCAACGAATGGCACGAACGAATCGCAGCCGTCGACGGCCGACGGGATAACGGCCGACGGGTGCGCGGTGGAGGCGACGACGGCGAAGCCGTCTGCCAGGGCTGCATCCGGGAAGGCCGCGCCCGGGAAGGCCCCCTCCGCGAAGGCCGCGTCCGGGAACGCCGCGTCGGCGCAGACGCGCTCGCGGAAGGTCCTGTCAGCGAAGGTCCCGTCGGCGAAGCCGGCCGGCGTGAAGGCCGTGACCAGGCGCGGCGCCCCCTTGCGTTCGCGTGCCTGGTTCGACAACCCCGACAATCCCGGGATGACGGCGCTCTATCTCGAGCGCCAGATGAATTTCGGGCTGACGCTCGACGAGTTGCAGAAAAGCGGCAGGCCGATCATCGGCATCGCCCAGACCGGCAGTGATCTGTCGCCGTGCAACCGCCATCACCTGGAACTCGCCAACCGGGTCCGTGACGGCATCCGCGATGCCGGTGGCATCCCGATCGAGTTTCCGGTCCACCCGATCCAGGAAACCGGGAAGCGTCCGACGGCGGGCCTCGACCGCAACCTGACCTACCTCGGCCTCGTCGAATGTCTCTACGGCTACTTCTTCGACGGCGTCGTGCTCACCACCGGCTGCGACAAGACGACGCCGGCGATGATCATGGGCGCGGCCACGGTCGACCTGCCGGCGATCGTGCTGTCGGGCGGGCCGATGCTGAACGGCTACTACGGTGGCGGGCTCGCCGGCTCGGGCACCGTGGTCTGGTTCGCTCGCCAGGAACTGGCCGCCGGACGAATCGACTACGACGAGTTCCTCGAGATGGTCGCGGCCGCGGCACCGTCGGTGGGCCACTGCAACACCATGGGGACGGCGCTGTCGATGAACAGCATGGCCGAGGTGCTGGGACTTTCGCTTCCCGGTTGCGCCTCGATCCCGGCGCCCTATCGCGAGCGCCAGCAGATGGCCTACCGGACCGGCCGGCGGATCGTCGAGATGGTCAACGAGGACCTGCGACCCTCGAAGATCCTGACTCGGGCCGCGTTCGAGAACGCCATCGTCGCGGCCAGCGCCCTCGGTGCCTCGACCAATTGCCCGCCGCACGTGACCGCGATCGCGCGGCATGCCGGCGTCGCGCTCGACATCAAGGACTGGGACCGGATCGGCTACGACATTCCTCTGCTCTGCAACGTGATGCCGGCCGGCGAATACCTCGGCGAGGAGTTCCATCGCGCCGGTGGCGTCGCGGCGGTGATGAACGAACTGCTGAAAGCGAAGAAGTTGAATGCCGACGCGATCACCGCCAACGGCAGGACCATCGGACAGAACTATCGCAACACCCGGGCGAAGGATCGCAAGGTCATCAAGGCCTACGACGAACCGATGCTCGAGCAGTCCGGGTTCGCCGTGCTGTCGGGCAACTTGTTCGAGTCGGCGGTGATGAAGACCTCGGTGATCAGCGCCGAGTTCCGCCTCCGTTACCTCGAGAACCCCGACGACCCGCAGGCGTTCGAGGCCCGGGCGATCGTCTTCGAGGGCCCCGAGGACTACCACCATCGGATCAACGACCCGGCGCTGAAGATCGATGCCGACTGCATCCTGTTCGTTCGCGGCGTCGGCCCGATCGGCTATCCCGGCGCGGCCGAAGTCGTGAACATGCTGCCGCCCGATGCGCTGGTGAAGGCGGGGATCACGCTGCTGCCCTGCGTCGGTGACGGCCGGCAGTCGGGGACATCGGGCAGTCCGTCGATCCTGAACGCCTCGCCCGAGGCAGTCATCGGCGGCGGGCTGGCGTTGCTGAAGACCGGGGATCGCGTGCGCATCGACCTCGGCAAGCGCCGCGCCGACATCCTCGTCAGCAAGGCCGACCTGGAAAAGCGGCGCAAGGCCTGGAAGGCGCCGGAGCTGAAGCACCAGACGCCGTGGCAGGAGCTGCAGCGGATGACGGTGGGGCAACTGCAGACCGGGGCTTGCCTCGACTTCGCCGTGAAATATCAGCGGATTGCCACCAACATGGGTGTGCCTCGGGACAATCACTGATCGATCCGGGGACAACGACCGACGGGCTGCCGTTCGGCAGCCCGTCTCAGTCGCAAGGCGGCGGAGCGACGGTCAGCCGTTCGTCGTAGGCCAGGCGCAATAGGCGATTGCGCAGGTCGGCGGCATCGGCCTCCCCGATGACCGCCGCGAAGCGCTTCTGCGCCTGCTTCCAGAGTTCTCGGGCTTCGCGGTATTTCCTGACGCCCTTGTCGGTGAGGGTGATCCGGCGGACCCGGCGATCGCTCTCGCCTTCGACGATCGCGACATAGCCGTCGCGTTCGAGCGGTCGCAGGTTGTGACCGAGAGCCGAGCGATCGAGTACCAGGACCTCGGCCAATTCGGCCAGCGAAGGCGGTGTTCCCGATCGGGCCTGGAGTTCGGCCAGTATCGAGAACTGCGTCGACCGCAGTCCGCTGCCGGCGATCGCGCCGTCGTAGAGCTGCGCCACGCGACGGGACGCACGGCGCAGCGCCGTGCCGTAGCAGGGGCTGATCGGCACATCGGCCCGTTCGGGTTGCTTGGCGGCTGCCATCCTGTGTCGTCGTTACGCACCTGCGGTCGTCGTTTCGGTGCTGGCCGATCGTAGCAGACGTGCTATTATGGGCATATGCCCATAATAGCACCAACCGGGCGCAACCGAGGATCGAACGACATGGGACCGGCAACCGCAACAACCATCGACTTGCCAGATGCTCCGACTCGCCTGACCGTGAGGGCTGCTGCGGCCACCGCGGCAGCGGGACCGGCCTTGAAGGAA
>JBEVJQ010000071.1:0-8671 GCA_040510055.1 Burkholderiaceae bacterium
GAGCTGTCACACCGGGAAGTGTCCGACGGGCGTCGCCACCCAGGATCGGCTGCGCCAGCGCGGGCTCGTGGTGGAAGACAAGGGGCAGCGCGTTGCCAACTTCCACCGCAACACGCTGCAGGCGCTGGCCGAGTTGGTCGCCGCCGCCGGGCTTGCCCATCCGCGCCAGTTCCGGCCCGAGCACATCGTGCGCCGGGTCGAGACGCACCACATCAACCTGTTCTCGTCGATCTACCCGCAACTCGAGCCGGGCGACCTGGTCGAAGGGCGCAAGGTACCCGAGGTCTATGCCCGCAACTGGGCATTGGCGAGAGCCGACAGTTTCGCACGCGACGGGGCGTCGATCTGAGTCTGCTGCCGGTACGCGCCGCGATCACGATCGCGATGATCGTCGCATGGCGCACGCTTGCCGCGAGCTCGGAAACGGGCGCGCCCGCCGCCGAGACGACGAACGGCCCGTCGACGAGAACCGATGACGAGCGCTCGGCCGCCTCTCCCGACACGACCGGGCTCAACGAGAGTGGTGGCGAGCGCCAGATCCTGCGGTTCAACGACCTCGGTGCGACGCTGAACCTGTCGCCGCCGTCCGATTACGCCGGCTTCGCGGTCAACCGCAACCTGCTCCGTGGTTTCGCCAACGAAAGCTCGTTGCGCAACGGCTTTCGCGACTTCGGCGCGCTCGGCTCCGAAGGCGATACCTCGCAGGAGGGCGTCGAGGTCTACAAGGGACCGGCGTCCGCGCTCTACGGCAACGGCAAGCCGGGCGGCGACGTCAACCTGCTCGTTCGCCCGCCGGACGGCGTCCGCCACCGCGATGCGCAGCTGTCGGTCACGCGGCACGGCAAGCGCGCCACCCGCTTCGATCTCGCCCAGGGCCTCGACTCGAACGGCGACGGCGACAACGACCTCGCGCTGCGGCTGCCGTTCGGCGCCGACGTCGGCGAGGGCTGGCGTCGCTTCAACCGGATCGAGGCCTACAGCACCGCCCCGTCGTTCGCCTGGCGGGCGACGGGCCAGACGCGGCTGATGGTCGAGGCCGATTTAGTGCGGGTCCACGAGCAGGCCGAGCCGCAGCGCGTGCCGCTGGCGCCGCTGATCGCATTTCCGGAGCGAATGTCGCTGGGTGAGGAGCACAACTGGTACCGCGAGTCGGGCCGGACGCTGCGGACCACGGTGGAGCACGCGTTCAGCGAGCGCTGGAGGCTCCGGCAGGCGCTGTTCATCCAGCGGACCCGGACCTATCTCGATGCTGCTGCCCTCGATGTCTACGGCCGGACCGGCAGCAGCATGCTGTCCGACGACGGGACCAAGGTCAGGCGCGTCGTCAACCGTCGTCACGAGAGCCGGTCCGCCGAGGTCTCGCAGACCGAACTCTACGGACTGTTCAACGCCTTCGGCGTTGCCCACCAGGTGCTGTTCGGCCTCGAGCTCGGCCGCTATCAAGTCGATACGGCGACCACGCAGGCGGCGCTGGCCGCGCTCGACCTCATCAACCCGGTCTACGGCGCACAGCCGGGCGAGTTCACACCCTATGCCGACCAGCGCTACAGCAATCGGACCTCGGTACTCTATCTCCAGGATCGGATGTGGATCTCGCCGCGCTGGCAGGCGCTCGTCGGGCTGCGGGCCGAACAGCTGCGCGCGACCAGCGTCAATCGACTCGTCGGCCAGGACTTTCGCGGCGACGACAGCCTGGTCTCGCCGCGGCTCGGCCTGGTCTACACGCCGCTGCCCGGATGGTCGGGGTTCGCGAGCTGGACCCAGTCGTCGCAACCGCAGCTGGGGGCGGCCAAGGCCGATGGCGAGATCGTTCCGCCCGAAGAAGGACGGCAGCTCGAAGCCGGCTTGCAATGGCGCCGCGCCTCCGGCGGCCTGCTGGCGACGATGTCGGTCTATCGGCTCGATCGCCGCAACCTGGCCAACATCGATCCGGCGAGCCCCGATTTTTTCGTCGCCGCCGGCGAACGCGAGAGCCGTGGCGTCGAACTGGAAGTCCGCGGCACGCCGGTTCCCGGGACCGAGCTCGATTTCAGCGTCGAGGTGCTGCGTGCCAAGGTGGTCAACGACAACGAGATTCCGGCAGGGACCTCGCTGCCGGGCGTGGCGCCGTGGTTCTTCACCCTGTGGGCGACGCACCAGTTCCAGGAGCGCTGGGTGTTCGGCTGGGGCCTGGTCGGCGAGGGGCGCAGGCGGGGCGGTCTGCCGCCGAACGAACTGCGGTTGCCGTCGTACGTCACCACCGACCTGTCGCTTGCCTACCGCGCCGAGGGCTGGCGCGTGCAACTGGGACTGGGCAACGTCTTCGGCCGGCGCGTGCTGGTCACCGACGGCTACGCCGGGCAATTCATCGAACCACGGGCGGTGACGCTGACCGTGTCCGGAAGGCTCTGATCGCCTCGCGGTAACGATCTTCGGGCGTCTGATCGCGGTGCTGCGGTGACGCGGTGCAGCATGGACCGCGGCGAACCAGCGGAGTGATAATGCGAACCTGCGCATATGCGCATTTCCGACTTGACCCTCCGCCCCGAATCGGAAGCCCCCGCCTGGCCCGAGACAATGAAATCGTCGTTGCTGCTGTCGAAGCCACCGCAGTCGGTGTCGAAGCCACCGTCGACCGGGGTTCGCGCTGCGCCGGACCCCACGCTCGACCGCGACCTGGTGGAGTTGCTCGACCGGGCGGCCGAGACGTTCGCCATCCTCGCCGGCCCGGTCCGTTTGCGGATCCTGCATGCCGTCTGTGATGGCGAACGGCCGGTCTCGGAAATCGTCTCGATCGTCGGTCAGTCACAGACCAATGTCTCGCAGCACCTGGCGCTGATGTATCGCGCCGGCGTGCTGCGCCGGCGACGCAACGGTGCCCAGGTGTTCTACGGCATTGCCGATCCGAAGGTCGTCAGCGTCTGCAGGCTGATGTGCACGATGGTTGCGTCGGAGAACGACGAGGTCGGTGTCGAGCGCGAACCGACCCCGCGGCGCCGGGGTCGCCAGCCGGGCGCTACACGGAACGCGCGTGAGCCGCGCTGACCGGGCGACGGCGCGCGTGCGGCGCGCGCCAGAGGGCTTCATCGGCCCGGCCGAACGCCAGGCGATGCAGCGCGCCGGCCCCGAGGGCCGCCGCCGCTTCCTGCGCGAGGCGATGCTGGCCGCCGGCGCTGCGGCGGGGCTGGCGGCGAGCACCGAGCGCGCCCTGGCCGGCGAGCGCGCCAACAGCGACAGCGCCGAGCGCGGCGGCGCTGACCGTGCGTCGGGGTCGGCCGTCGCTCCCAACGCCGGCGATCCGGCGATCATCGAGCCGCAACCGGCTGCACGGGCGCTGGGCCAGCCCGTGGCGGCACGCGGCTACGGGCTGCCGTCGCAATACGAGCGCAACCTGCAGCGCCGCGAATCGCCGGGTCTGACCCGGGTGTCGGCGGCGTCGGTCTCGTTCTGTCCGCTACAGGGGCTGTTCGGAATCATCACGCCGGCCGGCCTGCACTTCGAACGTCATCACCAGGGCTGGTGGGACATCGATCCGGCGCAGCATCGATTCATGGTGATGGGCCTGGTGCGAAAGCCGATGGTCTTCACCGTCGACGACCTGATTCGGATGTCGCCGGTGTCGCGGATTCACTTCATCGAATGCGGCGCCAACACCGGGATGGAGTGGGGAAACGTGGCCGTGCCCACGGTCCAGTACACGCACGGGATGTTGTCATGCAGCGAGTTCACCGGCGTTCCGCTGATCGACCTGCTCGAACTGGCCGGAGCCGATCTGGTCGCTGGTCGTCATCTGCTGGCCGAGGGCGGTGATGGGTCGGGCATGACGCGAACGATCGCGATGGAACTGGTCCGCTCGGGCGAGGTGCTGGTCGCCTTTGGCCAGAACGGCGAGATGCTCCGGCCCGAGAATGGCTATCCGCTGCGCCTCGTCGTCCCCGGAGTCCAGGGAGTCTCCTGGGTCAAGTACCTGCGTCGCGTCGAACTGGGCGACCAACCGGAATAGCAAGGACGAGACCCTGCACTACGTCGACCTGATGCCCGACGGTCTTCATCGCCAGTACAGCGGCATCCAGGAATGCAAGTCGGTCATCACCACTCCGTCCGGCGGCCAGTGGCTGCTCGACAAGGGCTTTCTCAACATCTCCGGGCTCGCCTGGTCGGGCCGCGGCGCGATTCGGCGGGTCGATGTCTCGACCGACGGCGGACGCAACTGGACCACGGCGCGGCTCGAGCTGCCTGTCCTGTCGAAGGCGTTGACCCGCTTCAACCTGCCGTGGACCTGGGATGGCAAGGCCGCCATCGTCCAGTCGCGGGCGATCGACGAGACCGGCTACGTGCAACCGAACTATGCCGAGTTGCGTGCGGTTCGCGGCTCGCGCTCGATCTATCACAACAACGCGATCCAGAGCTGGCTGGTGCAGGAGAACGGCGAGGTCATCAATGTGCAGGTCTGAGCGACGGCGGGCGCTGGTGCTCGTCGGCATCGCGCTCGCATTGATCAGCGGGTCGCGTGCGACCGGCGCGGCCGAAGGCGGCGCCGTCGCGGCGCTCGCTGCCATTGAAGCGCGGGCGACCACCGAAGCACCGGCGGCCGGCGAAGCGCGAGCGACCAGCGTACCGCTCGCGGGCCCGGCGTTCGCGGCCGGTCGGCAGGCGGTGCTGGCGGCCATGGCCGGGATCGGCCGCGAGGCAACGGCCGCCGAGATCGCCGCCTGGGACATCGACGTGCGGCCGGACTTCAAGGGCCTTCCGCCGGGCCTGGGCAGCGTTGCCCGCGGCGAGGAGGTCTGGGACGCGAAATGCGCCAGCTGCCACGGCACCTTCGGCGAAAGCAACGAAGTCTTCACGCCGATCGTCGGCGGGACGACGGCGCACGACATGCAGGTCGGGCTGGCCTCGGGCCTGCTGAAGGATGGCGGCCGGACGACGCTGATGAAGGTGTCGACGCTGTCGACGCTCTGGGACTACATCAACCGGGCGATGCCATGGAACGCGCCGAGGTCGCTTACCGTCGAGGAGGTCTATGCGAGCCTTGCCTATATCCTGAACCTCGGCGGGATCGTTGCCGACGACTTCGTGCTGTCCAACGAAAACATCGCCTCGGTCCAGGAAAAGCTGCCGAACCGCGACGGCATGACCCGGCGCCATGGCCTCTGGACCGTCGACGGGATGCCGGACGTCCAGGCCACGGCCTGCATGAACAATTGCCGGCGCGACGTCCCGGCGATCCGGTCGCAGTTGCCCGAACATGCCCGCGATGCCCACGGCGACCTGTCGGAGCAGCAGCGTCCGCTCGGCCCGACGCGCGGTGCCGTCACGGTGGCGGGCCAGCCGCCGCCCCCGGACTTCGAGGAGACGCGGCGCCTGGCTCGGGCGATCGGGGCGCCGATCGCTGCCGCTTCGGCTGCGGCGCCGGCGGCAGTGCCGCCAGCGGCAGAGGCGTCGGCGGCAGTGGCGGCGGCGGCCGAGGCGTCGGCGGCGGCAGTCCCGCCGACGGCGTCCCCGCTGGCCACGGCATCCCAGGCCGCGATCTCCACGTCCGCAGCCCCGGCCACCTCATCGCCGGTCCCGTCATCTCCGGCCGCCACGCCCTCAGGCGCTGCCCGCGTCCAGTCGGCCGGTTGCAGTGCCTGCCATGCGCCCGACCGCCAGGCGCTCGGTCCCTCGTGGCGTCAAATCGTCGATCGTCACCGGGACAAGCCCGACCCCGTCGGGTACCTCGCTGGTAAGATCGCCGCCGGCGGTCAAGGGGTCTGGGGATCGATCCCGATGCCGCCGCAACCGGCGTTGTCCGACGCCGATCGCCGGGCGATCGCCACCTGGATCGTCGCCGGCGCCAGGTGATTGCCACCGAGGGAAGAGCGAAATGAGCAACGAATCGCGTCGCGGCATGCTGCAACAGGCCGGCGGCGTCACGGTGATGATGCTGGCCGCCGCAGCGGGCCTGCTGCGGCCGGGCAAGGCGGCCGCGGCCTGGAACAAGGCGGCCTTCGAAGTCAAGGGTAACCTCGACGAGGTCGTCAAGGCGCTCGGCGGCAAGGCGGCCGCCCAGCAGAGCGCTGACGTCGTGATGACCAGTCCCGACATTGCCGAGAACGGAGCCGTGGTTCCGATCGGCGTCGCCTCGAAGCTCGCCAAGACCGAGGAAATCGCCATCCTGGTCGAAAAGAATCCGAACGCGCTCGCGGCCGTGTTCATGCTGACCCCTGAATCCGACGCGTCGGTTTCGACGCGGGTCAAGATGGGCCAGTCGAGCGACGTCTACGCGCTGGTCAAGGCCGACGGCAAGTACTACTACGCCAAGAAGGAAGTCAAGGTCACGCTCGGCGGCTGCGGCGGCTGACGCCGCCGGCGACAACGGTCGAACACACGCGGTCAACGAGCCGGACCACGAGCGGACAACGAGCGGACAACGGAACCGAGGGAGCATTCGATGGCAGATCCGATGAAGATCCGTGCCGCAGAAAAGGACGGGATGGTCACGGTCCGTGTCCTGATGGCGCACGAAATGGAAACCGGCCAGCGCAAGGATTCAAGCGGCGCGGTCATTCCGGCCTGGCACATCGCCGAGGTCGAGGCCCGGCACAACGACAAGGTCGTGATGAGCGCCCAGTGGGGGCCGGCGGTGTCGAAGAACCCGTACCTGCAGTTCGGCTTCAAGGGCGGCAAGAAGGGCGAGAAGGTCTCGGTGAGCTGGAAGGACAACAAGGGCGACAGCCGGACCGACGAGGCGACGATCGCCTGAGCGGTGCCGGCGGCGGGTGCGCCCGGCGGGGGTCGCCGGGACGCGAGCGTTCTGGAGAAGAGATGAAGCAGCTACGAGCTGGCTCGATCCTTGGCGCCGCGCGGGTGTCGGGGCGCATCCTCGCGGTCGCGGTGTTCGCGACCGCAGCTGGCGGGGTCGCGGTATTCGGCGCCGGCGCGGCCCGGGCGCAGCAGACGACCACCGAGCAGGAGATCGAGCGCTATCGCGAGATGCTCCAGGACGGCAACCCGGCCGAACTGATGGCGCTCAAGGGCGAGGAACTCTGGAAGACGCCGCGCGGGCCGAAGAACGCCAGCCTCGAGCAGTGCGACCTCGGACTCGGACCCGGGGTGCTCAAGGGGGCGTATGCCAGGCTGCCGCGATGGTTCGCCGATACCGACCGGGTCATGGATTTCGAGAGCCGCCTGGTCCACTGCATGGTCACACTCCAGGGTCTCGATCGCGACAAGATCACGGCCAGGCCATTCTCCGCGGCCGGCCAGCCGGCCACCGAGATCGAGAGCATCGTCGCCTACGTGACCGAGGAGTCGCGCGGCGAGAAGATAGCGCTTCCCCAGCAGCATCCGAAGGAGATCGCCGCCTTCCAGGCCGGCGAGAAGATGTTCTATTACCAGGGTGGCCCCTACGACTTCGCCTGCTCCTCGTGCCACTCGCGCAACGACCAGCGGATCCGCTTGCAGGGATTGCCGAACCTCAACGTGCCGAAGAATGCGCAGGAGGCCTTCGGCACCTGGCCGGCCTATCGTGTTTCGCAGGGGGCAGTGCGGACCATGCAGTGGCGGATCTACGATTGCTTCCGCCAGCAGCGCTTCCCCGAGTTGAAGTATCTGTCGCCGGCATCGGTCGACCTGATCACCTACCTCGGCGTCAAGGCCAACGGCGGCACGATGCTGGCGCCGGCGATCAAGCGCTGATGCGCCCCGGGAGCAGTCGATGGTGAAGCGATTGAACAGATCGACGATCGCGACGGCAGCGGTGCTGGCCGTGGCGATCGGTGCCGGCAGCGTCGTCGGCGGCGCGATCGCTGCCGGTCCGACCGACGCGGAGGTCGCCAAGCTGATGAAGGAGTCGTTCCAGGCCAAGGGCCTAGCGACACTGGACCGGCTCGACCAGACCGAGAGCCAGGCGGCGTGCTCGAAGTACGCCACGACGCCGATGCCGCCGGAGATCAAGGCCCGGCTCGAGAAGGCGGCGATGGACGAGATCCGGTACCCGGCTGACGGCAACTACCTCGGCGACTTCCGCAATGGCGAGCGGATCGCGCAGAGCGGCGTCGGCCTGCAGTTCAGTGACAACGAGAAGACCGTCAACGGCGGCAACTGCTACGCATGCCACGAGATCACCAAGAATGAACTGGCGCACGGCAACATCGGTCCGTCGCTCTACAACTACGGCAAGCTGCGCGGCACCGACGAAACGATCCTGAAGTACACCTGGGGGCGGCTGTGGAACTCCCACGCATTCAATGCCTGCAACCAGATGCCGCGCTATGGCGACGCCAAGATCCTGACTGACGATCAATTGCGCGACGTGATGGCCTTGCTGCTCGACCCGAAGTCGCCGGCCAATCAGTAGCGCTGCTCCCGGCGCGAGCCCCGCTTGAATCGCCGCGACTTCCTCGGCGTCATCGCTGCAGGCGCCGCAGCCGGGTTGCCGCTCTCGCGGCTGTTGGCCGCCGGCTCCGACGGCGACGCGCTCTACCGCGTGCCGGCGTTCGGTAACTCCAGTCTGCTGCACTTCACCGACTGCCACGCGCAACTCCTGCCCATCCACTTTCGCGAGCCGAGCGTCAACATCGGCGTTGGCGAGGCCAGCGGCAAGGCACCGCACCTCGTCGGCGAGCGGTTGCTGAAGGCGTATGGCGTTGCCCCCGGCAGCCGTGAAGCGCACGCCTTCACCAGTCTCGACTTCACGGCCGCGGCGCGG